>CAZNRF010000535.1:0-2159 GCA_964575075.1 uncultured Spirochaeta sp.
AATCAGCTCGCGCCTCGCGAATTCCAAGATTCCTCGCCGCATACCCACCCGGCCCCGGCTGATCCCGGTGAAGCACCCGGATACGGGGATCATCGAACTTCATGATCTCGTCAAGGCTGTTGTCGGTCGAGGCGTCATTAACGATTATTAGCTCGAAACCTTCGAACGTCTGGTTGAGGACTGAGGAAATGGAACGGTGTATATGGGGGCCTTTGTTGTATACGGGGATTACAACAGAAAAGAATGGTTTCGTCACACTGTCATCCATGATTTTCATCTCATCGTGCGGAATCCAAGCGCCTTGTCCAGTTTTCGAGGCCCAGCATAGGATGCCCACTTCGAGCTTCTTGATCCGCCACAGCCACGTGCTGCCCGGGACTGACACCGAATGGCGGAACGGCGCGTTTGCAGCTCACGTTTTCGCCTCTTCTACACGCCCCAACCGTTCCAGCACTCGTCGTGCCAGGTCGCGGTAGGCGGTGCGGCACTCCTGGACGGCGGCCATGTGGGCCCCGATGGCGCCGTCGGCGGGGCGGAGGTCGAAAATGGGCTTCCGTGCTTCCATGGCCATCGGCATGAGGCTGCGATAGTTCTTGATGCGGCCCAGGAAGTAGGGGTCGTCCTCGGGCGTCGCGCCGGAAAATGTGCGGGTATCCGGGAGCATGCTGTTGCGAAACTCCCCCGGAAAGCGCTGCATCCAGCGGCCGAATGCGGCGGCGGGTCGGTTTCCGTACACCCCGTGCTGGGAGAGTACGTAACCCAGAGGAGTCATTACCCCTTCCGGTGCATCGATGTCAAATCGGGATGCGTGATCGCGGCGGGTCGGCCATTGCCCGCGCCACTCTCGCAGAACAGGGCCGAGATTGCGCAGGCCCTGGAGCGAGAAGAGATCCGGCGCGGCGGGTACCAGGATGTTATCCGCCATGACGATATATGACCGGGTGAGGGATCCCAGATTCGGCCCCAGGTCCAGCAAGATGATCTCCGCACCGACTATCGTCGCGGCACGGCGGATAGCACGCCACGGCGCGGTAAGCTGCCTCAGGGCCGACTCGTTGCCGTCGGCTCCTCGGGGCCAGGCGTCGGAGAGAATCGCCTCAAAACCTGCCAGGCGCATATCGCCCGGCAGGAGGGTGAGATTCTCCTCCAGAACCTTTGGCTCGATTATGCGAACATCCCCCAGACCTCGTATGACCGGCTGAACCATACCAAAGACGGTTTCATCACTCTGCCAGATCGCCTCCACCGCATCATCATCGTAAAAGGTGGCGGTGAGGTTGGCCTGGGGGTCGGCGTCAACGACCAGTACCGGCACGTTCTGCCGCGCCAGCGCGTAGGAGAGGTGCCACGTGATGGATGTCTTGCCCACCCCGCCCTTATTGTTGAATACCGCCAGGGTGGTCAAGGATACCTCACGTCTACCGTAACGGAGTGGGATTCCAGGTGGAACTCCGCCGGTGGATTGCCGTTTTCCGCTAGGAGCTGCTGCGCCCTGAGGACACCGCGTCCGAAGCGGTTGACGAAACCGAGCGTCTTGAGCGCGTCGGCGATGACCGGGTTGCGATAGGCGTTAACCTCGGGGAAATTGCCTTTTGTCGCCTCGCCGTACAGCCCTCCGGGGTTCTGTATCTCCAGATGGTCGGAAAAAAGATATACCCGTATCGGCTTGGTGGACTGGTAGTCGCGGTGCATGACGGCATTCAGGAAGAGCTCTCTCAGGACGAACTGCGGAATAGCCGCCACCGGTTTTTCACGAAAACCGCCGGCGGCCACCGGTCGTGCGGGCAGTTGCAGATCAAAAAACTGCTCTACCTCCCGGATCACCGACGCAAGATCGCCGGACACCTCATGATCCATGATGATGTCCGCGGCCAGGTCGGTACCGTCAATGCGCGCGAGCTGAACATATGCGCCCGGAAGCGTTCTGCGTGGATCTTTTCCGAAAAGGAGGACACCCGCGTTGGTCGGTACTCCTGATCGTCGATCAAGGAACCCAAGGGCAGCGAGCTGTTGTTCCAGTGGGCGATTATTCTCGGCAAGGACATCGTCGGCGATTGCCGCCGTTCTATACGACAATGTGAATAGATCAAGTGCCAAGTCGTCCGGCTCCGCGTCCTGCGCCGGTTGGGCGTCAAAGGTTCTGGTGGACGCCGCAGCCC
>CAZNRF010000536.1:0-2151 GCA_964575075.1 uncultured Spirochaeta sp.
CCCTGCCCTCCCTCGGGGGGGGTGGTGTCAGCTGCGGGGGGACCGGCGGCGCGGGCGTCGGCGGTGGCCCGCTCTATCGCCTCCCCTACCAGATCGCTGAAGGTGGTGAGGGCGGTGAGCTGCCGAGGGGTGAAGAGGTCGCCCCATTCAGCGAGGCCGTAGGGGACGCACGTACCCCCGGTGAGTTTGGCAGGCACATCGCCGGACGGCCGCCACGTGGGCTCCGCACTACGGGCGATCTTCTCGTGCTCTGGCAGGGGGTCCAGGTAGACCCGCCCACGGTCACCTTCGCAGACGATGGACATAAGACGAGCAGCCATCCGCCCCGCTTTGCCCTCCGCCTTAATGTAGTCACTCCCTATCGCCGTACCGGACAACACACACCGGAAGTTGGCACCTCGCGCCAGTTTCGTACCTGCCGTGGCTGCCTCAGCATTCTGAGGCGGATGCGGCTGTACAGTGAATCGGTAGGTGCCGTCCTCAACCTTCGGTTCGACATAGACCTCTTTCCCTTTCTTGGTGCTCAGCATGAAGGTGCTCACCAGGGGGACATGGACGTCGCGGAAGGCGGGATCGGGGCTCATAACCGTGCGCGCCCAAAGCCAGGCAATGACTGTAAGAGATCGGCCACGGTACTTTTCGAGATCCGGACGAGCAGCGACGATCTCATCGGTGATCGTGACGGTGGGATAAAGATGCCCGATAGATGTGACAGCGCGGTCGCGCATCCATCGACCGTAGTAGCGAATGTCCTCGGCAAGGCCAGCGGCACCGCTTCGGGTTTGACTGATGAGATCAGCCCCGCCGGTGGCGCGAGACTCCGGGTTGACCGGAGGAAGTCCGGCGAACCGTGGGGGGATCTCGATCATCGCCTTGTTGATAAGGACCGCCACAGGATTGAGGTCGGATGCGTGGGAGACGAGACCCAGCCGCTGCGCCTCAAGGGGAAGCGCGCCGCCTCCGGCAAATGGGTCATGGAAACCAGGTAGTATGTCGGGGTCGAATAACTCCGCGGCCCGGGGGTGATCCGCGTTAGCCGTGCATGTGTCGCGCCAGGAGCGGCGGATTTCTACGCGGGCGCGTTCCAGGACCTCCTCGTTGGTAGTGCTCTCCCATTTAACCAGCTCTTCTATGATCGCGAAGAGGCGGTTGCGCTCTGCGGTTTGTGCCTCTTCGGTGGGAAAGCGGTCCGGGTGCGCCGAGGGGTCATCTACCATCTGGGCAAAGATCACCGCCCGGGCGGCTGCCAGGGGTCGTCGGGCCCACCAGAGGTGTAGCGTTGACGGATGACCGTGCCGGATAGATTTCTCGCGAACGGCTGCTTCGTTAATTTTCTCGAGAGGTAGAGCAACTTCAATAAGCTTTGTGAAGGTCCGTACTGATTCATTGTTCATGTAGCCATCCAAGATTGTGCGAGTGGTGAAAAATCATACTCTCTCGAGCAGTTTTGATATTGAGTAGGTGGTGCTGGTTTCGGCCCATGACGGACTCCGGTCGAAAGGATTGAACACGTAGAAAGGACCCTCGACTGTATCATCCTCGTTTACCAAGACAACCACCAGAGCGTACTGCCTCGGATTGTTGAAACCGTACCGCATTTCGTTGTACGTGACAGTTACATCATCTGCACGCGACACCCTTCCCTTGACCTCCAGAAACAACAGTGAGCCATCAGGACATCGAGACTCAATATCGTAGCCACGGTTTTCCGCACTGACGTCTCGTGGCACATTGCCCCGACGGGTCTCTTCGCTCATGACCGCGTCCATAGCACTGAGTTCAATGCGCTTCCGCGCATCGGGATCGGCTGACTGAAACGGTGTTTGCCCTTCCGGATCCGGGACATTCATCATCGTCTCGGGAACGACCATTGCCACTGACAAGACCACTGGTGGCTGTGATGAAAGCGCCATCTCTTCATCAAGCGTTCTCATTCTTTCCGCAAGCCGGTACTGAAGAGTCTCAGCGTGGCGACGGGCTTTGTCTGCGTTTAATCTATTGTTCTTTTTTCCTGCTTGTTCCTTAAGACGTAACTCCTCAGCTCGATGGTCCCAATACGCAATTTCTTTCGTGAGCCGCGAGGTGATTTGTTCACGTGCTTTATCGACTTGAGCTGACCTACGGACTGACAGTTCTTCTAAGTGCTCTGGA
>CAZNRF010000537.1:0-2129 GCA_964575075.1 uncultured Spirochaeta sp.
ACGATTCTCAAGGCGACGGAGGTTGCCCTGACCTCACCCTCTCAATAGCTGAACTCCAACGTCAGCGTCCAGAGGTCACGGTAGGAGCGATCTCCGTCGGGGAGCGCCCGTTCGCCGATACCGCGATACCCCACCCGCCACAACAACGGCGAGGGCGCGCGGAGCCCGGCTCCCAGGCGCCACTCCAGCCGGTGGTCCACCGCCGAGGACAACTGGGAGAGCGTGTCCACCGGCCGGTTCTGCACCGTATACGACCCGGCGCCGGCGTCCACCACCACCCAATCGGCGATGCGCAACAGGTATTCGAGCTCCAGATTAAGGAGCTGCTCTGTAGCGGGATTCTCAGCGATCCCGCGGGGAAGCCGGTAGCGGAGCAGCGTGAGCATATCCACGCGGAGCGGGTCGATGCGCCCGGCGGGAATAATCCAGGGGTTGCGCATGCCGTGCACCGCGATGAGGTCAAACTGGTGCAGGGAGTCGCCATCGGAAAACCCCCGGGACCAGTCCCAGCCGAATCCTACCCCGATCATATGCCGTGGGGTACCCCCGGCGACCAGCAGGTCCTGATCGAGGATATTCTCCGATGTTCCGCTGGTGCGGCGGCTGTTCGTGTAGCCGGCGGTGGTCCGCAGATACATACGTTCCCACGGCCACTCCGCCCGAAACGCAACCTCCGTCTCCGTGGGACGGGAGAATCCATCGGCGTTGAGCTCAGCCGGTAGAGCGAAGCGCAACGCAAACCGGTCGCGGCTGGTATGGCTGAAGAGCGCGGCTCGTGCCGCGTCGCTCGGCACCGCCGGCGTGGTGGGATCCGGGAGAGAGGTGACCTGCGTCACATAGGCGATCTCGTTCTGGAAGATCTCCGGGGGCGGGATGACGTGGGCGCCGCTGTACTCCCGGTATTGGTGTTCGATCCCCGCATTATTGAACGCCGTGCGAGACCGGTTAATACCGTTGTAGCGAGCGGGATCCTCCCGGTCTCCGATGAGAAACGACCCCCGAAATCCTCGATTTCGCAGCGTCTCCAGCGCGGCACCCTCTACCGGGTACGAGGTTCGGGACCCGGCGATGACCGCACCGGCAAACAGCTCCGGATTGCGCACCGACAGCGCCCAACTCAGGTCTCCCCCGAGGGAGTACCCGCCGAGATATATCCGATTCGGGTCGGCGCTGTAATTCTCCAAAACCGAATCAAGCTCCGAGAGCACCCGTTCCTCATACCACTCCACGAATGTAAGGAAGTCCGGCAAGTACTCATCCCGCGTAGGGCGTCCGGCAGGAAAGATCAAAATGAAATCCTCTTGCCGCCCCGGATCCAGCCCGAGATACTGCGCTACCCGGGACGCCTCGAGCCCGGTGGGGGGAAGCACGACGAACACCGGATAATCGGTGGTACGGTTATATCCGACGGGAAGAACAACTTCCGCTCGCCGGTTGAGATAGACCGGCTTGGCATTGGAAACCTGCGCCCACGAGAGCGGGCTCAGCACCAGAAGTAACACCGAGACGAGCACCGGTAGGCGCACTCGGGGGGTATCCACATTCCTGTTGCAACTCACGGCGCTGAGTCTACCACGGTTTCTGCTCAGATTCGCCACCAGTCAATATCCCCGCACCACATCTACGGCCCGTGTCATATACCCGGTCTTTAAGAACTCCTCCACGTGCGAAAGTGCCCCGGTAAACTGGGCGTATTTTCCCTCCCGACTGTGACTGGCGGCGTGGGGAGAAAGCACCACGTTTTGGAGGTGGTGGAACGGCAGTAGAGATGGCATCGCCTCCACTCCCTCCTGCCAAAACGGCGAGGGATTGCGATACCACACATCGATTCCGGCACCGCCGAGGGTCCCCTCGGTCAGGGCCCGGTAAAGGTCTTCCTCAGGAACAATCCCGGCCCGCGCCACATTCACCAAGGTGGCACGATTGGTAACCGCCACCCCATCAGGAGTGACCATTCCCCGGGTTGCCCCGGTGAGCGCCAGCGCCACATACACTACGTCCGCCGCGCCAAGCGCCCCTTCCACGCCGGTTGTGAGCCGGCCAAAGAGCCGCTTCGGAGCCCCCCGGATGTCCCGACCGGCGGTGCGGGCCCCCGCCGGCCCCACCCGACCCGTGTGGCCCCCGGGTGC
>CAZNRF010000538.1:0-2120 GCA_964575075.1 uncultured Spirochaeta sp.
CGGTGGTGTATGTGGATACCGCCGGGAGCGATGATGAAAGTGCGCTGGGCGCCCAGCGTGGCAGCAAAGCAGCGCGGGCAGTGTCAGGGGCCGATGTGGTGGTGTACGTCTTTCGTCCGGGGGCGTGGGATGAGCGCGATCGTGCGGAAGTCCAACGCTTGAGGGCGATGTCGCTGCCGGTAATCGTGGTAGCCACCCACGCGGACCTCCCGGCAGATGACCGGGAGCCCTCTTCGCAGGAGCCTTCTTCGGAGGATGTCATACACGTGGGATCGCCCTCCGGTCTTGGAATTGCCCAGCTCCGGGAGCATCTCATCGATCTCCTCAGTAAGAAGATGGATGCCCAGAAAACACTCCTGGAAGACCTGGTACGGCCGTATCGCGTCATCATGCTGGTGGTGCCCATCGATCTCGAGGCTCCCGCGGGGAGGCTGATTATGCCGCAAGTGCAGACGATTCGGGAGGCCCTTGATGGAGATGCTATGACCGTGGTGGTTAAGGAGCGCGAAATCACTTGGGCGCTGCAACAGCTCTCCCGCCCGCCGGACCTGGTGATTACCGATTCGCAAGTGGTGTTGAAAGCGGCCGGTGCCGTGCCACCAAAAATCCCCCTTACCACCTTTTCGATTCTGTTCTCCCGTTCTAAAGGGGATCTTCCCCTATTTGTGGAAAACGTCGGCCGAATAGACTCGCTTAACCATGGCAGCCGGATACTCGTCACCGAAAGTTGCAGTCATCACGCGCACTGTGACGATATCGCGCGAGTGAAGATCCCCCGCTGGCTACGACAATATACCGGCAAAGATCTGGAGATTGACGTCACCGGTGGTTCCATCCCAGAAAGGCTCGACGGTTATGAATTGGTCGTACACTGCGGGGGATGCTCGATTACGCGATCTCAAATGAAGTCGCGCATCAGTGAAGCCCGCGCCGTGAACGCGCCCATGACCAATTACGGCGTGACGATTTCATATCTCCATGGGCTCCTCGACCGGGTGCTGGAACCGTTTAACAGCTGACGCTGCCCACTCATTGGTGGAGAAAGTAGAGATCATCACTTCTCTTTGGCTCAGCGTGAATCGGTGTGAACCCTTCGGACTCCATGATTGTGCGGACGGCCCGGCGTGCCGCGCTGCCATGGCATTCCACAACAACTCGCCGGAACCGTCCCTCCCATCTCTCCGCTGAATCCAGGATCAACCGCGTGGGTATGATCGCGACAGATCTCGAGAACCGTATCCATGGATGCCGAGGTACCCGCCACGGTTCTACCCCCCATGGGAGTGTACCGTACCGATTTCCTCAGGACCCAATGCAGGTGTGAGCGAGAGCCAGTCACCCGATGCCGCCATAGCCGGGGGGATCACTTGCTGGAAACGACTCTTCCGACGCTTCCTGCACTTTCTCCTCACCCGACGCGCCGCCGGCGCGTTGCCTCAGCTTGTCGGTGACGTGTTCGACATTCTCCACGATCTGCGATGTAGCCTGGGCGTCATCCTCAATGCGAAGGGTGGTTATAACATGAGAATACGAGCGCCGGGTCGTCTCGTGAGCTCTTTGTATGACCGGCATGACTTCATCCCAGCTCCCTTCTACGGCGGTTCCCGAAGGGGTGAGCTGGTATGAGAGACCTGACGTCTTGATGACCTCTACCTCTTTGGCGACGGCATCTGAGATATGTGAGCTGGCGCCGACCGGAACAATCTGTAGTTCAACCAGCATGAGTCCTCCTTGAGCACTGCGGACGGGTAACGGCACGCGACCTTGGAACGTGGCTGCCCTCACCGGTATAGTTTAAACGTACTCATCGTCGGGTGGCACCGTGAAGTGGTAGGTGCCCCGCTGACGCTGCCGTCGGCCTGCAGCGGCGGATTCAGAAGGGGTGACGTGTTCGCGTCTACTGGCGCCATCAAGGCTGCTGGTGTAGTCTATCACCAGCGCGTATGATGGTCGTTGTGCATCTGGTGAACATCCTCGTGGCCCTTATCTTGCTGGCTTTTCTCGAAAACCGCCTGCGCCACATCAGTGACAAACGCCAGGAACACGTGGCCTAGCTCTTCCGGCGTAGGGTCATCAAGCTGCTGGTAGAGCGCGAACTACTCAATGAGGTCTTTGCCCGG
>CAZNRF010000539.1:0-2114 GCA_964575075.1 uncultured Spirochaeta sp.
TATCCTCGAAATCCTGCATGTACTCCGCCGACTCATCCCAGGGGAGGTAATTGTCGGTCAGGAGAAATCGGTCGAGGTAGCCTTCTTGCCACTCTTCGGAAGCAGCGACCTGTGCAAAGATTCCGGACCAGTATTCGAGCGCTTCCTGGGGCATACTTGCCGGGCCGACGATTCCGCGGAAGACGGTCAGTTCGATGTCAAATCCAAGATCCCCGAAAGTCGGTGCTTCGAAGGGTTCGGCGAATCCGTCACGGGTTGCCGCGATGAGAGGACGCAGTTCGCCTGCCGAAACGAGCTCATACGATGCAGCGGGTTTTGCGATTACGGCGTCGGCGTTTCCGCCAAGGATCTGTGTGAGGGCATCCCCGGTGGAATCGTTGATCAGGTACTCGAGTTCACCGCCGACCTCTTCTTCGATCTGCTCGAAGAGGTTAACGTCGTCACCCTTTGAACCGTTGATGATCACACGCTCTCCGTCTTCGATCGCGTCGATAAAATCTTCGGCCGTCTCGAACCGCGAATCCTCGGGAACCAGAAGGATCTGACCGTCGGTGGCCATAACCGCGATCGGGGTAAACATGTCGAGTTCACCATCTTCCAGCTGCACCAGCGGCTGCAGATCACCGTTGTTGAAGGTAAGCAGGGTATGACCGTTGGTATTTTTCCGGCTCGCCTCTCGACGCCCTACCGCACCGCCACCATCGGTCTTGTAGTTGATGAGGATATCTTCATCAACGAGTTCTTCTTCCTTGATGATCTCGATGATCGCCTGGGTAAAGATTGAAGATCCACCACCGGGGCTTGACGTGACGTACCATTCAACGTTCCTGTTCGGCAGCCACGATTCGTCACCGCCGGCGCCTTCCGCCTCACCGGATGCGAACACAAACGCCGAAGCGAACACCAACAGAGCACTGAGAAGTAATATACGTCTCATACATTCTCTCCTTTTGTCTTGGTTTTTATTTTTCCGATCACTATACGAATGATCGGTGAAACCACAGTGATAAGCAGAAACACGACGAGGACGGCCGCGATCGGTTTCTGGAAAAAGATCAATAGACTTCCGTCTGAGATCTGCAGGGTCTGGCGAAAGTTCTTCTCCAGCGTCGGAGCAAGGACGAACGCGAGGAGGAGCGGCGCAATCGGATACCCGTATTTCTTGAGGAAGAATCCGAGTATACCGGCGAGGAGCATCATCACAATTCCGTAAAGCGAATTGTTCGCGCTGTAGCTTCCCATGACACAGATCGTGGTGACCACGGGAATCATGATCGACACCGGTACTTTCAGGATTTTGATCAACCAGGGAATGATCATAAGCGCCACAATCAGGGTGATGATATTTGCTACATAGAGGGAAGCGATCAAACCCCAGGTGAACTCCGGCTGGTTCTGGAACAGGAACGGTCCCGGATTCAGACCGTACATGAGAAGCCCCCCGAGGAGACCCGCTCCCGTACCCGACCCGGGGATACCGAGAGAGAGAAGAGGTGCAAACGCACCGGCGGCGGCGGAGTTATTCCCCGCCTCGGCGGCGGCGACCCCTTCTACGCGTCCTGTTCCGAGGAGGTCGCCCCGTTTACCGAGGCGTTTTTCCTGCATGTACGCAAGAAACGATCCCGTCGTCGCTCCGGCACCAGGCAATACACCGATAACCGTGCCAAGAAAGCTCGACCGAATCGATGTTGGGATGATCCGTTTCAGCTCGTCCTTGCTGAGGAGACTGTCTTTCAGCGTCAGTTTTTCGGTATCGAACTCGGGAGGCTTATTTCGCATCTCCATCATCTCGATCACCTGGGAAAATCCGAAAATGCCGATCACGAGGGGAATAAACGGGATTCCTCCGAGGAGGTAGATCGATCCGAAGTCGTATCGTGGCGTCCCGACAACGATATCGAAACCGATCGTTGCCATGACGATACCGAGAAGGGTCGCAACAATTCCTTTTACCGGATTGCTCCCGAGAAGCCAGCCGAGGGATGTCATAGCAACCATCAGAAGCGCCGCCATCTCGACAGGCCCGAATCTCAGACCGAACCGGGCGAGTCCGGGTCCGATCACGGTAAGGATCATGATCCCGATCGTACCTCCGATAAAGGAAGCGAGGTTCG
>CAZNRF010000540.1:0-2113 GCA_964575075.1 uncultured Spirochaeta sp.
TATTATCCGCTCCACTGACGGGGTGGAGTGGACCGATGTAACCCCACAGGATGATTTGGGGCGGAGTCTCCGGTTTCAAGACGTAAGCTGGACCGGCGTCGATTTTATCGCCGTTGGGCCGAGAGGCTCGCTGTATCGCTCCACTGACGGTGTGCAATGGACAAAGCAGAATATACCGACTGAATTTATGAATGGCATTGTTTCCAGCGGATCAAAGGTAGTTGCGGTTGGCATGGCCGGAACGATTATCTCTTCGCAGGACAAGGGGGAAAGCTGGACCAGTCATACAACAGGTTCACATTACACTCTCAGAGGCGTGTGTATCGGCGACTCTCTCACCGTTGCGGTCGGCGATTCAGGCGTCATGGTTTCAGCCGACATGCAAGAGTGGACCCATTGTGCCACCGGCAATAAGCTCAATTCCGTAGTGTGGAACGGCGAACTGTTTGTTGCCGTTGGCTATTCCTGCTATAATGATTTTTATAATTTGAATGCACCACAGATCATCACCTCATCCGACGGTCTCACCTGGACCAATCGCAGCAGGTACCCCATCGATGATCCCTATTACGAAGACAGTCGGCTGAATGCTGTTATTTGGAGCGGTTCGCAGTTTGTGGCGTGCGGCAGGTTTACCTCTAATAAGATAGGTATATCGACAAGCATTCAAACCTCGCCGGATGGTATAGTATGGACTGATCGTGATGCCGGGACAACCAGCGGGCTCAATGCCATTCTCTGGAATGATACCTCGTTTCTATGCGTCGGCGGCAGAGTATTATCTTCAAAAGATGGGGCGCAGTGGGAATCGCTGAATTCCGGTATTTTCGGCAGACTCACCAGTATCGCATGGTCGGGAAGCCATTTGGAGGTAATCGGCCCCTATGGCGTCAGAGGCCGATCAAGCGATGGCAATGTGTGGGAAGAGGCAAACTATAGTTCGAATTACCACTACTATGCAGTTACCTTTGAAAATGGCGATCCATCCTATGCCGGGGCCTACAGGCGGTATATCACCAGTATGGGAACGGATTATGTTGCAATGAAATACAATGGAGCAACAAGAAACGGCTATCCCGGCAAAACCGGTATACTCTCGGCAATCGCGCTCAGCCCGGAAGCGGTGGTCTGCGCCGGCAGCGCACTCTACACCTTTAACCGGGCAGAAACTTCGGAGATGACTCTCACCGGCGGATACACCACCAACGCAGTAATATGGGCGGATACGGTTTTCATAGCTGTGGGCTCGCAGGGAAAGGTTCTCACCTCGCAGGACGGGCAGCAGTGGCGCACAGAGACATCACCGGTCAGCGTCAATCTTCGCGGGCTGGCCAGGGTCGGGGACCTTATCTATGCGGTGGGCGATTCGGGGACGATTATGACATCGTCACTTGGGGGGAATCAATGGACAACGCTGGAGTCTCCGGTCACAAAGCATCTTAAGGCGATTGCAGCGGGAGGGGACAGGCTTGTCTGCGTCGGCCAAAAAGGGACGATTATCACCTCCGAAGATGGTTCTGAATGGGAGGAAATGGTTTCGGGAACAAAGGAGGATCTCAATTCTGTCGCATTTACAGGGATGCAGTTTGTTGCGGTTGGTAATTATGGCACGATTCTGACCTATCGTGTTGTCGAAGTCGCTGAAAAAACTAAGAAAGAGCCGCTAAAACGCGTCATTACCGTCAATCATGGCGAATCGCTTCCCCGGCATTACTCACTCAACGGCAGACGGATAAATGGGCCGCGCAGCCGGCAGGTATACATTCGGCGCGGCCAAACAGCGGGGGTGGTTTTCCCGGCGACATCCCACGCCACACCGGACTGAGCGTTGAGCGGGGGCGCCATGGTGATTTGCTTATGGTGCATCTATACACCGGAGGCTGAGCGGAGTCGAAGCCGCCTGAACGGTGCGACAGGCATGATGGGAGAACGCAACCCCGCCCGCGCGTGTTACAAAAGCAGTATGAGGGTGGGGGGCAGACGAAGCATTGCTGCTTGGCACCGAGCCGATTCCTGCTTTCCTGCGATTGCCTTTGCTCATTGCGCTTGCCCTGCCTGTCACACATAAACTAAATTTTCACATTATCACGGCTCTTCATTTCGCCGATCTGTG
>CAZNRF010000541.1:0-2112 GCA_964575075.1 uncultured Spirochaeta sp.
CACGAGGTTCTGCCCCATGACTGCCAATCCGACAAGTCCAATATCTGCGTGCATGTGTGCTCTCCCGGGCGCCTGTGCGCCGTTACATGAATTTTGATCGCTCAGCCCACAGACCGAGCGCCGGTTGTTTTATGACGTAGATCCGCTCCCCGTCCGGTTGGGTGTGCCATCCGGTCTCCATTTCGCGGACCGGATAGTGTTGGAGGACCTCGCGTACATCCTTCCAGACGTATCCAACTCCGGAGATCTCTTCCGCTGACAGGCCTCCCGCGGCATACTCAATCGTAAAACGCCCTTCCGACGATCCGTGGATCAGGTGCGCCGCCGCGCTCAGGTCTTGCGCAAGCTCCGGGTCGGAATCGACTGCCGCAAGGGTAGCGTCCCGCCCAAGATACCCGTGGCGTCGGATCAACCGGTCAATCTGGTGATCCTCACCAAACCCCTCGACGCCGGGAGCAATGATCGTGAGTGTCCCGCCGTCGGCGATCGCCATGCGGGACCGATAGATCGCTTTATTTCCCAGCCAGGTGGAGTGAAACTCATCGGGATCGAGGTAGGCTACCACGTGGTCCGGGGCTTCATCCAAAAACGTGAGATTGGTGGCCACGGTGAGATCCGCGGCGCGGTAGAAGCACTCCTGACCCACTCCCGCAAAGAGTCCTCGCATCACCGGCTTCTCGCGACCGGCGATCGGCTCCATGACGGTGAGCAGATACGAGACGGGAAGGTCCGCAAGAAAGTGTTCCGCGGCGTAGTTTAGCACCGCCCGCACGGGATTATCCGCGCGTCCCATGATTCGCTCCATGCCATAGACCGCCCCGAGGAAATGGCTGCGATTGATGCCGATCGATCCCCCGGTGCCGACGAAGATATTCTTGGCGTGGTTTGCCAGCCCGATTACCTCATGGGGCACAACCTGCCCAACTGAAATGATCGCATCGAACTTCTCTTCCGGTGATACCAGTAGACGGTTCACCTGCGCCGGCCAATCGTAGTCCACAAGGCCGTCGGATACTTCTCGCACGAACTCCCGGGGCACCGTTCCCAACTCGGTCACGTCGTTTCGCCAATCATGATCGCGAAAGAGACGGCGCGGCACCGATCCGTACATTCCCTCGAGCTCACCGTCGGTCATGGGGCGATGTGTTCCTAGTGCGGGAAGAATCGCCGCGATCCGGTCTCCGGCCAGCTCATACAGGATCTCCGTGATGCGGCCGGCATACGAGAAATATCGAGAAAAATCTGGGGGAATGACGAGCATCCGATCCGCATCAATCCGCTGGAGATACTCAGCCAATGCCGCGCGAATCGTGGCATCGTCAAGCTGTGCTTCAGGTCCTCCCCAGGCGAGTGTCCAATCCATAGTATATCCTTATCGAGAGAGTCGGGTTATCGGGCCACCCGGGCGTTGCCCTGCCACATCGCCCAGACCTGCTTCTCGTCGAGTGGCTGGGCGTAGTCGGTGGTGAAGGTTGTTGCCATCGCACCGGCGGCCCAGCCGAACTGCACCCACGTCTCCGGACTCCACCCCCGCAGAATCGCATACAGCATACCGCCGACAAAACCATCCCCTCCACCGATTCGGTCCAGAACGGTGATATCCCGGGGAGCCGCAGTGTACCATTGATCCTCGAACGAGAGAATCGCACCCCACAGGTGGTGGTTTGCGCTGATTACCTCCCGGAGCGTAGTAGCACAGACCGTTACATCCGGGTAGGCCCCACGCACCGTCTTGATCATCTCCTGGAAGCTGTCCATTTTGTTCTCCAGACCCGATCCCCCCGGGGGCGGGCCATCGAGGCCCAAGCTGAGCTGGAAGTCTTCCTCGTTGCCCACCAGAATGTCTGAAACAGACGCGATCTCGTGAAATACGTGCCGGAGTTCATCTTCCCGATTCACCCAAAACGATGCTCGATAGTTCAAGTCGAATGATACCACCGTGCCCGCGGCCCGCGCCTGCCGAGCCAGATCCAGGCAGAACTGTCCCGTCTCCGGAGACAGCGCCGCTATCAGACCGGAAAGGTGGAGAACCTGAACCCCATCAGTTTCAAACAGCCGAACCAGGTCGAAATCCTCGGTGGAGAGCGTTCTCCCAACCTCACCGGCGCGGTC
>CAZNRF010000542.1:0-2110 GCA_964575075.1 uncultured Spirochaeta sp.
TACTTATGAGAAAAGATTTTTTTGTGCACCTATCGCTGTTTTTTGGGTTGGTGTCATCGGTCTGTTGCATGGCAGACACATTTACTATTGCAACTGCCAACCTCAGCTCACAAACCGGCCCGGCTCAAACCTGCTACCGTCCTTGTGCCGGACGTATCTTCCAGGGGATCGCGCCGGATATTGTCGCCATTCAGGAGTTCAACGTGACCAATAACGGCGACTATGCTGACCGCAGAGAATTTGTTGATTTGCTCTTCGGTACGAATTTCCATTTTTACGTGGAGCCCGACAGCATCATGCCCAATGGCGTAATCAGTCGCTGGCCTATCATTGAGGCGGGCACGTGGGACGATCCGGAACTGTATGATCGCGAGTTCGTGTGGGCGACAATCCAGCTACCTGAAGATCGCTTACTCCACGTGATCAGCCTGCATTTTAAAGCCGGCAGCGAATCGGACGACATTTCTCGGCGCATTACGGAAGCGCACAGCCTGACCAACTATATTGCAGCTGCCTTTTCACCCACAAACTTCATTGCCCTCTGTGGGGATTTCAACTTGGTAGACCGTCGGGAAACCACCCTGCATCTTCTGACTAATGACTTTCCCTGTACCTATACACCGCGTGACCAGGAAGGTTACAAAGACACCAACCGCAACAGGCAGAATCCATTCGACTGGGTCATGGCAAACCCGCTGTTAGACAGTCATTCCACAACAACAGTCATAAACGATGTCGTTTTTCCGGAAGGAGCGATTTTCGACAGCCGGCTGTGGGATACACCCCCCGCACCTATCCAAACCAACGATTCCGTTGGCGAAGGTATCCAGCACATGCTCGTCATGCGTACTTTTTCATTTTCAGAAACTTCTGCGCCACCCGCATACGATACACTGGCATTATATGATTTTGAAGGCGACAATGCGGGCATAAACGCACCTGCTGTGTCCCAATCAGGGATTGATGCATCCAGCTTCAACACCGCCGATGGCGCTTTTTCCTACCTCAACGGCGACGCCAGCGGGTTTGCCATCCGGGAAACCGGTTGGGATGCATTCAGTACATACTTCACTTTCACCGTTCGTATTGAGAGTGGGTATAAAGCACTCATTGAATCACTCCAGTTCAGCGGATTGCGCGGTTCCACCGGACCGACTCGCTGGTCTGTACGATCCAGCATGGATGATTTTACGAGTGACCTGGATAGTGGGAACTATACCCTGAACGATGCCTGGTCCCTTGCCAACATCAGCCTCGGTTTTGATTTGCTTGACGGGGAAATTACTTTTCGCATCTATGGGTTTGATGCCGCAACGGCATACGGTAACCTGCGCGTCGATGATGTCACCGTACAGGGCAGTATGACCGAAGTTTCCATTTTCCGTTTCAGTGCTTTTGCGCTGACCGACAGCGTCATACTCCGCTGGACCCGTCCAACCGCATGCGGCCTGCCCAACGACCAGGTTCGGATCGTCTACAATACCACTGCTTATCCCACCAATGCGGATGACGGAACATGCATCGAAATCGATGACGGTTCAACTGTTTATAACCATACCTGTTCCAGCAATGTGCCCCATTACTACACGATCTGGGTGCACGATGGAATCGACTATATTATCCCGCCGGGAAATTGAAAAGCATCAAGCATGAGCAGCACCGACATCTTCAATCTTCAGTCGTGAGACCATTGTCGGCGACTACAAGCTGACAACGCAGCCATGGTAGGGCGAAGCGTCCCGCTGAGTTACTCCGGGTATAATGGATCGAGAACCCAGCGTTTGTTGTACCAGAAATACTGTTCGGGATATTGTTCCACGGCTTCGGTAAAAATATCCATCACCTGCTGGGTCATGCGCTGGTAGTCGTCTTCCTTGGAAAGAGAAGGATCGGGATAAATCGGATCAAAAATTTTCCAGTCGTGCCGGGTCCAGCCCACACGCAGGGTATAGGCTGGAATAATGGGAACATTCGCCATCCTGGCAAACAGTGCCATCCCCTGGGCAATGTTGGCCGTGCCGTACAGGAAATTCGCTGTCAATGCCGCTGTGCGGGAGCGCACATCCGGAAGAATGGCAAAAGCCATCCCTGACTTGAGTCGTTTAATCAC
>CAZNRF010000543.1:0-2107 GCA_964575075.1 uncultured Spirochaeta sp.
GCCGCTCGAGGGTCCGGATCATCTCACTTCCGACGACGCCCAGGGCGCCGACGACCGCTACGTTGTATTTCTCTTTCGCCATGAATGTACTCCTTTTCCGTATCTGATATTATGTATCGTACATTATATTTCTGTCAAAGAAGAGATGCATCGTCTCGGTCCGGTTGTGAGTACGAGTGTCCGATCACCGAAATTGTGTCATCGGAACGATCACGTCGTCTTCGCATACATGGTCACATACTCCCGAGGTGTGTACACCGGGATCCGTGAGCGCTCAAGGTCGTCAGTGTTTCACGTCATGATTGCGCTGCAGCCGTTGGATCGATCCCGACACCACGGGAAAATCGAAGGTCGGTGCAAAACAGGATCTCCTCTTGGGGGCATCGTCTCAGTCGTGTGACTCAGACAGACGGGATAATTCTTCGTACACCCGCTGCGGGTGCGAGACCGCCAGGGTGAGACCGGCGTCTTCAACCAGCTCAATGCGCAAGTCGCGGTTCAGCTTCCGGAAGATCTCCAGATACGCCGGCGGTGTGGTGGGGTTGCGGCAGCCGTGAAGGAGTACCGTCGGTACCTGCAGGCCGGCGACCAGGCGGCTCCAGTCGGTGAGCATCATCTGCAGATCCTGTTCAAATCCGGCACCCATCTGGTTGAGGTAGAAACTGTAGGTCCCGATGATACCGGAACGCAACGTCGGATGTTTCATGACGTGACCGTCGGGATCCAGACCGCCGAAAATGACGTCGGTCCACCGCTCCACCCCCAGGCGGCGGGTACGGATCGTCAGGAGCCGCGTCATGAGACGGGCCATCCACGGCGCCTGCCGTCTCCAGCTCGATCAGTGCGGTGGAGAGTTCCAAAGCACTATCCGCCGGCAGCTCCGCCGAGCCCCGCAGTAATGGCATCAACGCCTCTATGAGCTCATCAAATTCGGCGGTACCGCGGCCAACACCCTCCACCAGTTTCTTCAGACAGGTCGGCCGGGGTGTGTCGTTCTGCCCGACAGCCGACCCCACCGGCCGGCCGGGTTCCGGTGCAATCATTCCCTGCCGCATCGTTCCCGGAATATACCACCTCAACGATACGAGTGGGACAAAAAAACATGACAATAAGGGTCGATTTTATACTATGTGGTAGATGCCCGGGGTCTGGCGATGTGGAATCTTTCTCCCAGAATTTTATCGGTTACTGAAGGAGTAAGAAAACATGGTCATGAAAAACAGAACGAGTCGTTTCATCGTTCTTGCAGCCATTGCGCTGTTGGCACTGCTTGCAACGGGGTGCGAAAACCCCGCCAACAGCAGCAGCCATTCGGTCGGCGGTGATACCGCCGACGCAGAACCACACACCCTGGTGCTTCCGGCGGGGACGGTTCAGGGGTGGGAAACAAATGCTTCCGGAACAAATAACTGGCATATCAAGTACTACGGAAATGGAGAGTCAAACTCATCATCTCTGATTTCCTTCACCGGGCTCGGTATATTCAGCATGCAGAACGACCAATATCCGGGGCAGACGCACACCCGAAGTGATATCGAATCCCGACTTACTGACAACATGGTGTCTAACACCATCAGGCCTTGGCCCTTGGCAGACACAACAGAAAATTCGTTGGTAGTACTTAGCCCTAATGATGAAATCAAAGCTATAAGAGTATCGAGATTGAGTGGAAAGGGAAGTCTGGATGAATCCATCTTCTACGATCTTGTGCGAAGAAGTATAATGAGCCCAGGAAATCGGACAGGATGAGCGGCCGGTTTTTCGAAAATCCTTACCCCGAAGAAGCAAAGGCGGTAGGATACAGATATGCGCAAGAGCTACGACACAGCCTTCAAGGTGAAGGTGGCGATCGAGGCGGCCAAAGAGCAGGAAACGCTTCAGGAGCTTTCAGCCCGATTTGAAGTGAGCCCTGGACAGATTTCTCAGTGGAAACGGCAACTTCTGGAAGGAGCCAGCGACCTGTTTGAACGCCCGAACAAGAAGCAGAAACGAGAACGGGAAACCGATGCTGATCGAGATCGTCTGCTTGCTACGGTGGGAAAGCTGACCGTGGAGAACGAGTTCCTTAAAAAAAAGTACAGAGACCTGTACGGGAGCGAGTTCTGAT
>CAZNRF010000544.1:0-2101 GCA_964575075.1 uncultured Spirochaeta sp.
CGTAGGGAGCTCCCTACGATCTGCCGAATAAACGGATCTACGATCGAATAGACGCGTCGATTCCCTCGTACCTCACTGGCTACGATCCCCTTCTGCTTGAGGACGGCGAGATGCTGAGAGATCACCGGCTGAGGCTGATCAAGGCAACTCCAGAGATCGGAGACACAGGGGTCCTGATCTTGCGCAATACGACACAGCAGACGCAGGCGCATGGGGTGACCACATACTTTGAGCTTCTGGGCGCAGGTATCTACAAACGCTTCGGAGCAACAGTTCGGATTCTCATGAGAGTAAGCCGCAATATCCATGTGTATAGCATACTCGCTTTGCTCGACAAAATCAATATATAGCGTATGTAAAATGCTTAGGCGGACTTCTTTGAGCTATCGGGCTTTGGAGTATCCTTTTTTGCCCCTTCCTTCTTCGCATTGCTGCTCGACGCCGTATCCGTGCCGCTCGAAGCGGTAGTTGACGGAGTGGTGCTGGAAGAACCGCCGGATCCGGCCTTCCTGCTATCATTCACATAAAAGCCGCTTCCCTTGAAAATCACACCGGTTCCTCCAGAGATGAGGCGGCGCAGTGCGGCGGTGGAGCACTCCGGACATACCGACAACGGCGCATCCTTCATTGACTGCATCGTCTCAAATGTGTGTCCACAGTGGTCACACTGATAGTCGTAGGTTGGCATGGTGAATCTCCTTCAGATGATGCTGAAATATAGCTAATCGGCCCGGCCCCGACAAGTACCGATGCGGCGGTCGATCACACTGCTCGTACCGGTGTTCCCTGCTCCGCAAGGTACGCTTTGATATCGCCAATGGTGTAATCACCGTAGTGCACCATACTGGCCACCAGTGCCGCATCGGCGGCTCCCTCGGTGAATACCTGCTGCAAATGCTCCGGGACACCGGCGCCGCCGGAAGCAACCACCGGCACCGAAACCGACTCAGAGACGAGGCGCGTCAAGGTGCACTCGTAGCCATCTCGGGTGCCGTCGGCGTCGATACTGTTCACAACGATCTCGCCGGCACCAAGTTCCACCGCCCGCTGTGCCCACTGCACCGCGTCTAACCCGGTCGGAGTTCGGCCACCGTTGATGACCACTCGATAACCGGAAGGCATGGTGGTGTCCGCTGCGGCATCCATTCCGAGTACCACACACTGGCGACCAAACCGAGCCGCCCCGTGGGCGATAATGTCAGGGTTGCGTACGGCCTGACTATTGACGCTGACCTTTTCGGCGCCGGCCAGCAGTACCGCCCGCATATCATCTACGGTGCCGATACCGCCCCCAACGGAAAAGGGAACGAAGATCTGAGCGGCTACGCGCTCCACCACATCCACGATGATGCCGCGTCGCTCTGCGCTGGCGGTAATGTCGTAGAAGACCAGCTCGTCCACCCCCGCTTCGTAATACCGCCGGGCCATCTCCACGGGATCGCCAATGTCCACATTCCCTTTGAACCGAACACCCTTTGTCACCAGTCCATCGCGAACATCAAGACATACGATAACTCGTTTCTGGAACATATCTTACCCCCTCAGAGATGCCACTCGGCGAAGTTCTGAAGCATACGCAGGCCCGGTTCACCACTCTTCTCGGGGTGAAACTGGGTAGCCACGACGTTGTCCCGTCCCACCACGGAGCAAAAGGTCTCGTCATACTCGGTCACCGCCAAGCAATCCCGCCCCTCTGCGGGGCGGGGAACGTAGGAGTGCACAAAGTAGAAGGATGTCTCGGGGGCGATTCCGGCAAAGAGGGCGTGATCCCCTCGGGGAAGGATCGTGTTCCAGCCCATATGCGGAACCTTTCGGCCCGGGATCTCGTCGAACGCTACCGCTTCTCCGGGGATTATCCCGAGACATCGAGCATCGTTCTCCTGTGACCGATCGAGGACGATCTGGCTGCCAAGACAGATGCCCAGCAGGGGTCGACCCGACCGGGCAAAATCCCGAAGCGCGTCACTCATGCCCAGCTCGTTCAAGCGATCCATTGCCGCTGCCGCGTCACCCACACCGGGGACGACCACCCGATCCGCCGCCTGTATGTCCCGGGGGTCCCCTGTTACCCGGACCGTGGCCCCCAGAAGGCCCCATGCCG
>CAZNRF010000545.1:0-2084 GCA_964575075.1 uncultured Spirochaeta sp.
TTAGGACACCGGGTTTTCATCCCGGCAACGGGGGTTCAATTCCCCCAGGTGATGCGTTTGCCGTCTGGTCTATGGGCCGGACGGTTTTTTTATGCCCTCTTGGTCCAAGACCCCCGCAGATATTCATGCTCCATATGGTACAATAGAACCTCTATGACCATATACTTCAATACGGAGTGGGACGGCGGCGCCTGGAGTGACCGGCCGGCCGCGGTCGGCGAGATCAGAACCGGCCCGCTTGGGGTGCTCTCCATCCTCGAAACCCGCTGTGGCACCTCCGGCACGCACCCCTCCCACGCAGCCCGTGTTGCAGCCATGATGGCCGCCCTCGCGACGCGATCCGCTCCCAACGACTGGTTCCACGCCTCCTTCGCCAACGACCCCTGGGCCACCGCCACGGAGCTCCTCTCCTGCCGTGATGAGCTCCTCACCGCCCGCATGTCCGCCGGTCTCCCCGGTTCCCCGGCGACCAACGATCCGCTCCTCCGTCCGCGCCTCCAGGCGCTCACCGCCCTGACCGAAGATCCCGACATCCCCGGCGACGGTATCCCCGACCGGATTTTGAACGTGTTACACGAACTCCGTTCTGCGGAGTTCTGCACATTGAAACCACTGGCGGACTACCGGATCGTCGTGGAGCAACCGGAGGAGCTCGTCCCGCCGGTGTGGCGCGCCGTCTTTGCCGCGGTGACCGCCGCCGGCGGGGCCGTGGAGTACCGGCATGACTCCCTCCCCACGGGCTCGGTCCCCGCTGCGCCGGCGGCTCCCTCCCCATCTCTCACGCTCCTTACCGCCTCCGACGAATGGCAGGCGGCGGAGCATGCTGCCGCGTTCCTCGCGCGGCTGGAGGAACAGGACCAGAACCAGGACCCGACTGCGGCGCGACGCTGTGCGCTGGTGGTAACCGGTGACGCCACCGCTCTGGACTGGACACTCCAGCGGTGGGGGCTTCCGGTAACCGGGCGCAGTGGCGTGTCCGCCGCCCGATGGGGCGTGCAAATCCTCCCGGCGTTTCTGGCGACACTGTGGCGCCCGGCAGATCCCCAGGCGATCGCCTCCTTTCTCTCGCTGGGCGCAAGTCTGGTGCCGGCGGTGGTGTCGCGCGCGTTTATTCATGCCCTGAGTGAACATCCCGGCACCGGTGGGCCAAAGTGGGCCGAGGCGTGCGAGCAGATCGCCGCGGCCACAGATGCGGAAACGGCGGCGTTCTATAACCGCCTCTTTGCCGCGGAGCTGTTTGATCCTGAGAGGGGTGTGCCGCCGGCGGTCCTCGATGAGCGGATGGCGTGGCTTGCCGGGCGCCTTGGCGCGGCCATGGACGAGCGTCCCATGCTTCGGAGGGCTGTGGGACACATCGCGGAACTGCGGGAGATCATCGGACGTCTCAGTACCGGGATGACGCCCGCGATACCCCGGACGCTGCTGGAACACATCCTGGATACGGTGGTGCATCCCGTGGCCGCGGGGCCGGAGGAGCAGACCGCTCCGTGGACCGTCCATGATACACCGGCAACCGTTTCCGCCTCGGTCTCCACCGTTCTCATCTGGAACGGCACCGACGCCGAACCGGCCACGGTGCAGCGCTTTACCAACGCCGAGCGGGAGATCCTCCACCGAGCGGGGTACCGTCTGGAGTCGCCGGAAATAGTCCGGTCCCGAAGAGAGTGGAATCGGCGCCGGGTTCTTTCACAGTCGAACAGAGAGATCGTCTCAGTCGTGCCCACGCAGATCAAGGGACGGGATACCGAGCCCGCACCGTGGATCGCCGAACTGAAGCAGACGCTGGAACAGTCGGTGCGGGAGATCGATCTGTCGGACACCCAGTCCACCATCGATATCGGCGACATACCGGTTTCCCGGCGCGCAGCGAAGACGGAACCTCCAGAGACGCCGACCGCCGTAGTGCAGGTGCCCCCCGGAGCGATCAGCTATCCGAACTCGCTCTCCTACTCATCGATTCACTCGCTCATGGGGTGCCCCATGCAGTGGAGCCTTGGCCGTATCGGCGAACTGTCGGCGGCGTCCAACGTCACCCTTCCCACCGGTAACCAGATGATGGGTACCCTGACGCACAAGATCATTGA
>CAZNRF010000546.1:0-2064 GCA_964575075.1 uncultured Spirochaeta sp.
AGTCAAACGTTACAGGCACCCACCGGCCGGCTGCCACTCCCCGTCGGTAGGCCTCCCCCAGCCGCAGTCCTCCCCGACCCTGTCGTTACGCCGCCGCCGCGAGGAGCGGCTTGATCACCCGGCGCACCATGAAGGAGAGGGCCTTGCCGCGATAGGAGAAATCGTTGAAGGTCCCGATGACGTGCGATTCCGTCCGGGGGTGGTAGAACATGAAGGCGCCGGTCACTCCGACGCAACCCCAGCAGTAGATCTCCGGCGGCATCAGGAGCGGTATCGACCGCGGTTTCCAGATGGAGTAGCCGTAGTCGAATCCAAGGGTGGGAAACCCCATGTAGACGTCATCGTCGATCATCTGTTGCAGCGTCTCCGCTCCGACCAGCCGGTGTTCTACGAGGGCCTGCATGAAAACGAGATACTCGGATAATGGGGCAACGACGCTTCCCCCGGCGTAGTCGATTGCCGCTGCGCCCCGGACTGCACTGAAATCAACGCCCTTCATGTAGAGTCCCGCCGCCGGATGAGGCGACTCCTCCTTCGGCCGGGAGAAGCCGTGCATCCAGGCGTGGTTCATCCCGAGGGGATCGAAGATCAGCTCGTGCACTACGTCGTGGAAGGGCTTCCCCGTCACGCTCTCCACGACGAAGCCGAGGAGGTAGTAATTGGTGTCCGTGTAGTGGTGTTTCCGGCCGGGCTCGGCGACCGGGCGCATGTGTTCCTTACCCCACTCTACCGCCTCCCGAGTGGTTATCGTCCAGGAGGGATCTGCCATCATTCGCTTCCAGAGCGAATAGAAGACGTCGTACAAACCGGTGGTCTGCATGAGAAGGTGCCGGATCGTAATCTCCTGCGAGTAGTCCCGCCCGCGGTAGACGTGCAGCCCCTTCATCAACTCCGGGTCGAGGTAGTCGGCGATGCGGTCGGAGAAGCTGAGAGCACCGCGCTCGTGGAGCATCGCGATCACCGTGGCGGTGAAGAGTTTTCCAACGCTGGCAAGATGGTTGGGTTGTTCCTCGTGGACTGCCTCACCGGTCCCACTCTCGGCGGCGGTGAGATCCACCCCGACCTTTGGTGAGCTGACCCTCAGAAACGCGCGGCGCACCGTGCGGTCCCCCCGCACCTGCTTTCTGAACGCGGTCTCAATCGTGGATTGACAGTTCGACATACGCACCTCCTGAGGGCACACGATATGTCGGAATTCTATACGATTTCGACACAAACGCCAGCAGGAGCGTGACCTCGACGATTCCCTCGTCGAGGTCACGCCTCTAATCGACGGGATCAACCGTTTCACTATCCGATGAATCAGAATCCTCAGGGTGCTCGACCCAGATCGGTGTTTCATATCGATTCCCGAAAAGGTCGGTCGTCGAGGTATACATACCGGAGATGTCCGACCACTGGATGTTCTGATTTTCGAAGATGTGTTCAGTCTGGGTTGGTTCCATGTTCGGGGTGTCGTACACCTGTACCCACTCGTTTCCGTCGTTTGTCAGACCGTACTTACCGGCGTCTTCTTCCGACACATCAAAGCCGATATAGATGTAGTCCACCATAAGGGGGGCTCGGTCAACCGGATTCATGTCGGTATCAACGACCTGCCACGTAACCTTATTGATCGTTCCGTCATCGTTGAGCACCATGGTGGGGACTACCGCATAGACGAAGGCGCCGTCGGCTACTCCCTGAGACAGCTCGTAGTCAAAACTGATGTCCGCGTCCCCGAGCGAGAAGGAGTAAGCCCCCGCCGCCGGCAGCCCCACCTGATTGCCGAACTTATAGGCCTCGCCGGCCTCTTCGCCGGTGATGGTGGAGGCATCCGGAAAGGTGAGGTCCGGAGAATACTGGTAGATATCTGACCCCAGCGTGGGATGGATAATATTGATGTAGGGATTGGTAGATTTCACCGACACACTGGCAATGTTCGGTGTCAGCGCACCGGCAGGGATCGTCCAGTCTTGTATGTTGATATTGAACGTTCCCTCGATGTAGAGGTCCTCGAGCGGATCTACCACACCGTTGTTGTCGATGTCGGGATTGCGCATAACCGACTCAAAGAAGTCGGAG
>CAZNRF010000547.1:0-2033 GCA_964575075.1 uncultured Spirochaeta sp.
GAGCACTGCGGCCTCGGCATAGACCCGCTGCTCGTCCGCGTCGTTCCCCAGGACCTCCCGGAACCGCGACCGGACGGCATCCAATAGGAGCTGTTCCACTCGGGGCGCCGCCTCGGCGAACACGGTTGCTGCCGTACGTACGCGCTCGAGGTGCCGGGTAATATCACGCCGTGTCACTTCACCCTCGGAGTCTCTCGTGGCATTCCATGCATCCAACGCCTGCGCCAGCACAGACAGGATGTCCTCGCGATACAGCTCAGGATCTCGCCGGCGCTCAGTCTGAATAACCCCTTCAAACTCGACAATATCACGGTACGCCGGCGGGTGATCGATACCGGCCAGGTCGGCGATCTGAGCCAGGGCGGCGCGGGCAGCCTCTACTGCGGTGGGATCAACACGGATTTCGAGGTCATTTCGGTGCTCTCGAAGCCGAATCTGTACTTCGATCTTTCCCCGAAGCGCCTGGGCACCCACTGCTTTTCTGATCTCCGGCTCCAGGGGGTTTAGAAAGCCGGGCAGCGAAGTATACACCTCCAGATATCGGTTGTTCAGGCTCCGGATCTCGATGCTGAGGTCCCGCTGTGAGTCGGACGCTTCGGCATAGCCGTACCCCGTCATGCTTCTCATTTCCGCTCTCTCCACCTGTTCTGCAATCGTTCGACCACCATTGGACCGATGTGGAAATTGTCTCCCGCACCCATCGTCACAAAGATATCCCCCGGCTGGAGCTCATCGGCGATCGCCGCGGCAGCATCGGAGAAATCCGATACGAACCGGACATCGCTATGGTACTGTGCCACCGCCCGCGCCAGATCCTGCCCCGAGATCCCTGCTGAGTTTTGCTCCCGGGCGGACGAGTATATCTCATTGAGGAAGACTACATCAGCGTGGGAAAACGCCCGGGCAAATCCATCGAGTAGTGCCGTGGTACGAGAATACGTGTGAGACATGAAATCGACGACGATCCGGCGACCCGGCCAGAACTCCCGAAAGCCGGCCAGGGTGGTCTGAATCGCGGTTGGATGGTGGGCGTAGTCGTCCATCACGCGTATATCCTGGACGACAGCTATCGTATCGCTGCGGCGGCGAGTCCCCGCGAAGGTGGCCAGTGCCCGCTTCCACCGCGCCTGCGCCGCACGTTCGGGCTCACCTGCGATACCAACCATCCCAAGAATCGCGGCAGCCGCATCGAGAACCATATGACGACCAGGTACCGCCACGGTCCATTCCGTACGCCCCGAGGGAAGTGTCAGCGTAAACCGTTGGAGGCCGTCCTCGTGAATTGGCTCACTCACGTGTCCGGTCCCTTCAACACTGAAGCCGTAGGGAGAAGCCACCAGGTCCTGCCGATCTTCGCCGAGGCGCCGAGCCACCTCACGAGCCCCCGGGTCGTCGGCACAGTAGATGAGCGCTCCTCCCGGCGGTAGGGACCGTCCAAACGTTACGAACGCCTCCAGGACATCGGCATAGTCCCGGTAGTAGTCAAGGTGGTCCGCTTCAACGCTTGTAACAATAAGGAGGTCCGGCGAGTAATCCAGAAAATTGCGGCGATATTCACATGTCTCGGCTACCAGCAGCTCACGGCCCTGCCGTAGGGTAGCGGAGCCCCCGAACGTGGGGACTGCGCTACCAACCACAACGGTGGCGGGAAGGTCTGTGGCTGCTACGATCGTACCGATCATGGCGGTGGTGGTGGTTTTTCCGTGAACGCCACTCACGGCCAGGCTGCGACGTTCCCGAGAAAGCGCACCGAGCATCTCGCTATGGCTGTACTGAGGAATTTCCCGACGACGCGCTTCCGCCCGTTCCGGATTATCACCACCGTATGCAGCGGAGTACACGAGCAGTGCCACCTCCGGCGGGAGATGGTCCGCTGCAAAGCCCTCCCGGGGAGTGAGGCCGATGCGGTCGAGTAGCGTATCAGTGAAGACCCGCTCCGCCACATCACTACCGGAGAGACGGGCACCTTCATCGTGAAGAATCTCGGCGAGAGCGGCCATACCGGTCCCCTTCACACCGGTCAGATGAATCGG
>CAZNRF010000548.1:0-2022 GCA_964575075.1 uncultured Spirochaeta sp.
GGCATACGAGATAAAGGAATGTGACTGGAGTTCAGACCGTGTGCTCTTCCGATCTTCGAACTCGATGTCAACGTTGGTTCTGTCGCCAACATTGATGGCCAACTCAAACGTTCCGTTTACTCCTGACGTGAACGATGGTTCCTGTCCCAGTAGCGTCGGCAGTTCTCGACGTTCAAACATTGAGAATCGAATTCCTTCGTGCTTGAATTCGGCATACGGTCCTTCACCGTTCCAGTCGATCTCCAGTCGCACGACATCACGATAAAACGCCACCATCTTCGGAAGATCCGAAACGAAAAGCCCGATCATGTCCAATCGCGTTCCCATGCGCCAATTCTAACGGATTGCCCCCGGCAGCAACAGCGCCCTGCGGATTCGCTATATGAGTCCCGAATGTGGTCTGGTCGGTGTCTCCTCCCCCCCCTCGACGATGCGGACGTGTCCGAGACGGCGCTGGGCCTTGCTGTCCGCGATAACCGGCGCAATAATGACGCTATCTATGTCTGTGATCGTTGTTCTTGCACTGGTTCCGGTGGTGCTCGTCGCGGGAATCGTGGTGTATTTGAGGCTCACGAGCGGCGATTTCGTGCAGCCGACCGGCATCGTTCTGCTTGCCGGTTCGATTCTGCCTCCCCGAAGCCCGGGGAGCCGGGTGGAAGTATAGCCCGTGGACGACGTAGCCTATCGTACCGGCGACATCGCGCGCGCCTGCAGTATTCACCCCAATACGGTCCGGTTCTACGAGCGCATCGGGTTTCTATCACCTGTGCCCCGGGATCGCCGCGGCTATCGCGTGTTCACCGCCCGTCATCTGCTGCAGGTCCGGGTGATCCGCCTTCTCTACGCGGAGGAGTGGCCGGGTCCTGTAGTGCGCCGGAGGGCAACACGGATCGTTGCCGCCCTGCGGGAGTGGGATCTCGCCTCCGCGCGTGCCGCCCTCTCCGAGTATCTCGTGGCGATCGATGCCGAGCTCGCCAATGCGCGGGAGGCGGTTCGGATGCTCGCGTCGTGGGGACGGCCGACTGCCGGCGCCGGAGGCTCCCCCGCCGGTGAGGGTTCGCCCGGCGGGCGGGAGGCGGCCAGGCGGGAGTACACCGTGGCGGAGGCAGCCCGAGAGCTCTCGGTCACCCGGGAGACCATACGGAACTGGGAGCGAAACGCCCTCCTCGAGATCCCGCGCCGCGGCCCCAATCGCGCCCGTTACCTCACCGAGGAAGCGCTCGCCCGGTTGCGCATCATCTCGGTCCTCCGCAAGTCGGGACACAGCATCGCCGTCATTCATCGTGCCCTCTACAGGCTGAGGCGGGACGGAGTCTCCGAGGCACTCGCCACCTTCGAGGAGCCCGAAGATCTCGAGATCTACACCGCAGGCGATCACTTCCTGGCGGTGCTCGAGCTCACCCGCGAGAACGCCTCGCCCCTCGGGCGTCTGCTCCATGAGGCAGATACACTTCGGTAGGCCTCCACTTGCACACCACCCTTCGAGCGTACGCTACGATCCGGGTCGAATTATCCGGCATTGATATGCCACATCGAATAGGAGAGGCGACCCATGAATCGAACAGAGACCGTGCTGCGCACGCTTGCGGAAGACATCGGTGCGAGGCCGACAGGGACGGAGGAGAACGAGGCGGCAAACGCGTACCTCGAACGAATGGCACAGGAGCTCGGCTATGAGGTAACTGAGCTGCACTTCGATTGCCGCCGGTGGGAGTACGGTCCCTCGAGTGTGGTGGCGGATTCGGCGGCACCCGTGCGGATTCAGCCCGGCCCGTTCTCCGCCCCGCTTCGCGGCGAGTTCCCCGCGGCGGTGGTTGAGACCCTGGATGATCTGCGCTCGCTCCAGGCTCGAGGGCGTGTTCTGATAATCCGCGGTGAGCTGGCCGCGGAGCCGCTCATGCCGCGGGACTTCCCCTTCTACTACCCCGACGAACACCGGGAGATCCTGGACCTGCTTCTGGACAAGTGCCCGGCGTGCGTGCTCGCCCTGACCGGGAAGCATCCGCTGTGCGGTCTCTCACC
>CAZNRF010000549.1:0-2019 GCA_964575075.1 uncultured Spirochaeta sp.
GCTCCTCGGTATACGGCAATACCGATCAGGTTCCCTTTCGGGAGGACGCCTGGGTGGATCATCCGATTTCACCGTACGCCGCCACGAAGAAGGCGGGGGAGCTCCTGTGCCACACCTATGCTCATCTGCACGGCATGAGAATCGCGGCACTGCGCTTCTTTACCGTCTACGGACCCCGGCAGCGACCGGACCTGGCGATCGCCAAGTTCACCAAGCTTATCGATACCGGTCGGCCGATACCGGTCTATGGTGATGGTTCCACCCGCCGAGACTATACCTACGTTGCCGACACGGTGGACGGAATCGTTGGGGCTCTGGCGTGGGTTCGGGAGCAGCAATCGGGCACCTACGATGTGTTCAATCTCGGAGAGTCCCGGACGGTGTCACTGAGCGAGCTTATCAGCGCCCTGGAAGACACCCTCGGTCGGACCGCCCAAATCGATCGGCGCCCGCTGCAACCGGGGGACGTAGAACAGACCTGGGCCGATATCACCCGCGCCCGGGAGGCGTTTGGCTACGATCCGCAGACCACGCTCGCGGAGGGATTAGAAAGTTACGTAAACTGGTACCGCGCTCACGCGGATACCGAGGAATAGAATTATCCATCTTTCGGAGGAATAGTACGCATGGCAAAACAGATCACCGTTCTTGGAACTGGATACGTAGGGCTCGTGAGCTCCGTGGGGCTTGCCGACTTCGGCAATACCGTCACCGGTGTCGATCTTCGGCCTGATATCGTCGATACCCTCAATAGCGGCCGCTCCACGATTTACGAGATCGGCCTGGAAGAGTACTTGCAGCGCGATCTCGAGTCGGGACGCCTCACCTTCACCACCGACGGCGACGCCGCCATCAAGGAGGCGGACATCGTTTTCTTTGCGGTGGGTACGCCCCCCAAAGCGGACGGCCACGCCGATCTCTCCCAGATCGAGGCGGCGGCGCGGCAGGTTGCCGCCAACCTCACCGGCTACAAGGTGGTGGTTACCAAGAGTACCGTCCCGGTGGGCACCAACCGTCGGATTCAGTCGATCATCGCGGAAGCTTCCGGTGGTACCCCGGGAAAAGAGTTCTCCGTGGTGAGCAATCCGGAGTTCCTCCGGGAGGGGAAGGCGGTGCAGGATTTCTTCCATCCCGATCGCGTGGTGGTTGGCTGTGAGGACGACCGCGCCCGGGAGTATATCGAGGACATTTATCGCGCGCTGTACCTCATTCAGACGCCCTTCGTCTGGTGTAATCTGGAGACCGCCGAGCTCATCAAGTACGCCAGCAACGCGTTTCTCGCCACCAAGATCACCTTCATTAATCAAATGGCGAACCTCGCGGAGGCTGCCGGCGCGGATATCCACCAGATCGCGAAGAGTATGGGCATGGACGGGCGGATCAGTCCGAAGTTCTTGCACCCCGGGCCCGGCTACGGCGGCAGCTGCTTTCCCAAGGATACCAAGGCGGTGGCCGCCACCGGTGACGAACACGGCGTGGATATGAGCGTGATCAAAGCGGTGATCGAGGCCAACAATCGGCAGAAAGTGATCACCGCGGGCAAGCTCGTGCGCCTCATGGGCGGCTCTCCTCAGGGCAAGACGGTGGCGGTTCTGGGGCTGGCCTTTAAGGCGGAAACGGACGACGTCCGGGAGAGTCCCGCCATCGACATCGTGCAGGAGTTGCTCCGGGAAGGCGCCACGGTGCGTGCCTTCGACCCGGAAGCGATGGATAACTTCAAGTCGGCGGTCGTGGGCGAAGGTCCGTTCGGGGGTAACCTCAACTCCGACTTACAGGAGAAGATCGCCGAGGCGGCGGCCTCCCGCCTGCACTACTGTAAGGATGAGTTTGACGCCCTCGACGGCGCGGACGCGGTGATTATCGTCACCGAGTGGAACGCGTTCCGCAATCTGGACCTGGACCGCATGGCGGAAGCGATGACCGGACGGGTGATCTTTGACGCCCGTAACGTGCTCGAGCCGGAGCGGGCCCGGGAGAAAGGCTTCACCTACGCGGGTGTTGGCCGAAACTAACGTTTCG
>CAZNRF010000550.1:0-2016 GCA_964575075.1 uncultured Spirochaeta sp.
GTGCTGCTGACCGGAGCCGTCCTATTGACGGGGATGATCGGGCGGGTGGGACATTCCGCTGGGGCGTCTCCGAAAAATTGACCCGACAAACTTAGTTTAGTAAACTAAGAAGTATGAAGACGGTAAATACCCACCACGCGAAAACCCACCTTTCTCGCATCCTAGAAGAAGTGGAACACGGCGAAGTGTACATTATTAGCCGAAACGGCGTACCGGTGGCGGAACTGCGGGCGCGGCCCCGTGCGTCAAGGACTCGCGTCGATCCTATCCTATCCCAGATTACGGTAAACTTTGATCCGACTGAGGACTTGAGTGAGGACGAGTGGGGTGAGGTCGAGTGATTGTTTTAGACACCTGCGCGGTGCTGTGGCTTGCCGCCGGATCCCCAAGACTGAGTGAAGAGGTTCGGAGGCGCATCGACGAGGAGCCGGTGGTAGCGATCTCCTCGATCAGTGCATTTGAGATCGCCCTCAAGTATCGGGACGGAAAGTTGGCGCTGCCGCTCCCACCACGGGAGTGGTGGAAGCGCGTGCTTGATCATCATCGTCTCGATCTGTTGCAATTAGAACCGGAGATTCTGTTTACTGCCGTCGGCTTGCCCCCGGTGCATCGTGATCCGGCGGACCGCTTTATCATCGCGACCGCGATCATTCGCGACGCCTCAGTGGTGACCGCGGACGCCCGATTCTCGGATTACGGCGTCACGGTTTTGTACTGACACACCATTCACCCCATGGCGGTCGGACGGTATTCGCACGAACGCCCGTTTTCAGTATCCTCCTTCCCATATGGAAATCAGACAGCTTCGTGATCGCTTTCAATCTGCCTTAGTCCTCGAAAACCCCAGTCCGCGCCTCGATGAGGTTCTCCAGGAGCAGGGAATTTCGGTGGAACGACTGCCGGAAGCGGCGACGCAGGACCGGGAGCATGTGCTCCGGCGGCTGCGGGAGGGACAGCACGACCTGCTCTTCAAGCGCAGTCGCTTTGTGGTGGACCGGGAGGTCCTCGATGCGTCGCCCAACCTGGCGGCGGTGATGCTGTGCTGCATCGGAGATGATTCGGTGGATAAGGCTGCCTGTGCGGAGCAGGGTGTGCTGGTGCTCAATGATCCGGTGAGCAACGGCCGCTCCGTGGCGGAGATGGTGATCGGCGAGATGATCTGTCTCGCCCGGCGCATCTTTGTGGCTCATGAGGCGGGGCGGGAGCATCTGTGGACCAAAGAGTCCACCGGTCGCTATGAGCTCCTTGGCCGCACGATTTCGGTAATCGGGCTGGGCAATATCGGGCGACAGGTGGCGCGCCTGGCGGAGAACTTCGGAATGCGGGTGGCGTTCTACGACCAATCATCAGTGGCGGGGGAGGTGGGGCGCGCCTTCGGCTGGCATGAGTGTCGCAGCCTGGAGGAAGCGTTTCGTATCGGTGATGTGGTGTCGCTCCATCTCTCGGCGGAGGACTCCCAGGGTCAGCGCAACGAGGAGATTATCAATCTGGAGCATTTTCGGTTGCTCGGGGCGGATCGAGGTGACCTCACGCCGCGAGTGTTTATCAACGCCGCCCGAGGTTTCTTGTACGATCCGGAGGCGCTGCGGCAGGCGCTGGCAGACGGCGTGGTTCGGGCGGCGGCGGTTGACGTGTTTCCGGATGAGCCGGGGAGCAAAAGCGACGAGTGGCACAATCCCTACGCCGACGTCGCCTCGGTGACCACCACGCCCCATATCGGTGCCGCTACCGAGGAAGCGCAACCGCGCATCGCGCTCCACATGGCGGAGTCCGCGGAACTCCTCAATCTGCGCGGCACGGTACGGGATACCGTCTTCCGCCCCAAGCTCAGGATAGACCTGGATGCGGAACCGGGGGAGTGGGCGCTGGCGGTGGTGCATTCCGATACGCGGGGCACCAAGAAGGCGATCGCCGATGCGATTTATGAGGCCGGGGCCAACAACATCGATTCCACCCACCACGACCTTGCCCGGGCTGGTATCGCCTGCGACATCTCCGCCCTGGGCCCACCGCCCC
>CAZNRF010000551.1:0-1985 GCA_964575075.1 uncultured Spirochaeta sp.
GAGGCGGGCGGGGTCGGGCTCTCCGCTCCAATTCCTCCCCGCCTGCCCCACGCACGCCGCCACCGGCAGGTGCGGGATTTCCGCTGCGATCCCTCGTGCCCGTCCGGGCCGGGGCGGCGTCTTCAACCGGCCTGCGCAGAGGCGTTAACGTAACGCACACCGGGGCACGCCGAACAGCTCCTCCGTCCCCGCTATTCCGAAAAAACACCACCCCGGATGCATGACCGAGCCAACCACGGCTATACTGAGGGCCATGAACATAACCTTTACCGATCGCGAGCTCGACCGGCGCCTCTCGTGGTACTGTGAACCGTCGCAATGGGAAACCGGAACATCGGCCGATGGCGCGCTTATACTTACCACCGAAACCGATACCGACTACTGGCAACGAACTCACTACGGTTTTCGCCGCGACAACGGCCATTTGCTGTACGCCGAAACCTTTGGTGATATGACCCTCGAGACCTGCCTGCACTACCACCCGGCCCACGATTTCGACCAGGCCGGACTCATGGTCCGCTTCTCCTCCGAGGAGTGGATTAAGACCTCGGTAGAACGGGAAACCGACGGTTCGTTGCAACTCGGAGCGGTTGTCACCCGCGCAGGCTACTCCGACTGGTCCACCCAGAGATTTCCCGAGGGCCCGATCGACCTTTGCCTGCAGATTCGCAGAGTCGGCGAGGACTACCATGTACGTTGGAAACTCACCGGTGCGGGGGCCAATGCCGACGCATGGCGCCGGCTGCGGATAGCTCATCTCACGCCCCCGCTGGAATCGCCGCCGTCAGCGTCTACCGGGACCACAGACGGGAGCAAGGGTGGCACAACGGCGCCACTTCTCGCCGGCATCTATGCGGCAAGTCCGAATACCGGAGGCTGCACCGTGCGGTTTGACTATCTGAAACTACAACAGGGACGGACAAGAGGGACGGAGGAGCAGATAACGGCGTAACGGCCTCCGCACGACAACAGAGAAGGAAGCCGCCCCGGCCAGGGACCGGAAGGCGGGCGGCGGGGCGGGGACGGAGGAACACACCAGGGAACACTACAGACACACCCGCCCCTTCGCGTCCGCACGTCTCGCGCGAAACGTCGCCTCCGCGGAACGTCGCCTCCGTCCCCGCCGGATTCCGACGGCTTCTCGGGTCACCGCGATCTTTATTCGCCGGCCCGCGACGGAGAAACTCACATCTCATCACCCCATCCATGGACAAATCAACGTGGGACTCTATAATGGGATAGAAGCTGCAACGCGGATAGCGCCATGCCAACAATCAGCCGGTTCTACGGAATACTGATCCAGATGTACTACGAGGACCATAATCCGCCACACGTTCATGTAGTCTACGGATCGCACAAGGCAGTCATCGAGGTTGATCGTCTGTCTCTTCTCGCGGGCCATTTGCCGCCACGGGCGCTCGGGATGGTTAGTGAGTGGGCTCAACTGCACAAATCGGAGCTTCTCGCAAACTAGGACCGTGCACGAAGGCGCCAACCCCTAGATTCCATAGAACCGCTGGCATAGGAGAGGATAGAATGTTCTTTGATGTCACGCATGCTGAATATGTTAGCAACTACAAGATCCGCTTTGAGTTCGAGGATGGCTCCCGCGGTGTCGCCGATCTTTCGGACTACCCCGAGGAAGGCACCGTCTTCAGCGCCTTCTTCAATCTTGATTACTTCAGCAAGTTTTACGTCGAGCACGGCGCCGTTGTGTGGGGAAACGGAGAAGTCGATATCGCTCCGGAGAAACTCTACGAGCTGGTGACGAAGAAGCCTGTCCGGTACCCTGAAGTCACTCCCCACTCAGAGTAGCTTCGTCGAACCTCGCCTCCGCGAGGGCGCCCCGCTACCCGGCCCTACCGCCCCGCCGCTCCGCCGCCCCGCGCACTACCCGGCCCCGCCGCGCCGTCTCCGCACTGCAAGAATCACAAGCCCGACGCCGAACGCGGCCGCAAGAAACGCCGGCCACCGGCCCGATACTG
>CAZNRF010000552.1:0-1977 GCA_964575075.1 uncultured Spirochaeta sp.
ATAGGGGGTATGGGTTGGCTGGATAGCACCCTCCTCTTGACCTTTTATAGCAGCAGTTACGTAGCCCCACGACCAAACTATCTCACCTCGGGGTCGGAGAATCGCCTTGGCTCGTTGAACCCTTTTTTGATTGGATACATAAGATGTGGGATTTCTGTGTCTTCCCTCGGTTCTTCAAGCTCCCACCGGCGTAGGAGGCGAGGAGCGCTGGTCACGGGCAAAAAAACTACAGCGCTCCGAGTTGATGGCCCTCCACTCCCTTCGGAATCTCCCAGTGTCTATTCAAGAACTCGAAGTGCAGACTCTCGGGGAACTTTATTCATGACCAATGGTTGCGATCCGTCAGGTTGTGATTGTTGCCATGTCACATAGAACCAGGCGTCGTCCATCAAGATATCGACGTAGCGACTGCAACCCGTCCCAAAGGGGCTCACGAACGCCGCCTCGAATCGACTTGCCCGCGCTATGGACCATGGGTCGCTACCGGTGATCACCGCGAGGCCACCCAGCTCTTCGCAAGAATACCCTCGCGGTCGTTTCTTAGCGTTTGAGTGTTCGTCCAGAGGACGCATACACTCCCCCCCATCGTAGAATATGAGTTGGGTGCCAAGATCCGCCATGCCCCCAAGAGCCGGAACCTCCAAGACGCATGTGCCTCGCGAGATCGCCACATCCCACGCCGCCCCGCGCGGCAAGACGTCGTAGGTAATCTCCCACTCTCCTGGCGACACCTCTTCGGCAATCGACGTGTTCGAGCTAGACCAGTTGAATGGATGTGAGCAGAAACCCACTCGGCGTTTTCCGTTAGCTGAAGGCATCAGGAACGGATCTTTGGCGTGATAATATTCCGGTACGTCGGAAGCGATGATCGTCTCGATGTTCGCGTGTTTAAGTTGATCCACCTCAGGCGCGTTGAGTTCTTCAATCGTCCATACGCCGGTTCCGGGCTTCAAAAACCCCTCAAGACCTGGCGGATAATCAATTCCCGCTTTCTCGGTGGACACCAGAAGGCGCACTCCCTTATCAACGAATTCAAGCGCGCTCCCCTCGATGGAGAGAACCGTTCGCTCGCCAACATCGAGGTCACTCTTCTGAAAGCTCACAACCTTGTCAAACGACTCTCCGCCATCGGTGCTACGAAAGATCGCCAGTTCCAACCCTCGCTCGCCGGCATCTAGTCCAGTGCGAGAATCACCGGCGTTGCGATATCGACCCACCAGATAGAGGAAACCATCCGGGCCTTTGACAAGATTTCCCCCGCCAAACCAGAATCCCGATTCATTGCTTTTGGGCGGCACGATTACCCGTGCGGCTTCTTGGTCAACGAGTGTTCGCCCGAATGATAAAACTCGGTTCCTAATTTGGCTTGTCATCGCGTACGTATCGGTCGACATCTACCCCTCCATATTGATGATATTTATTTCGATGAACCTGCGGTGAGCCCGCTGATAATCTGTTTCTGGAACAGAACGGTCAGAACGAACAACGGTACGATCGCGAGAAACGTGGCCGTTGTGATTAGGTCCCACGGAAACGAGTATTCTCCGGGATACAGAGCAATTCCTACCGTTGCCGTCCGAAGAGCATTCCGCGCGAGAACCACCAACGCCAAGAAGAACTCATTCCATGTCTGAAAGAAAATGATCAAGCTGGCCGCTACAACGCCAGGGACCGCAACCGGAAGAATAATCTGAACGATCATCCGCAAGACCCCACACCCGTCCATGCGCGCGGACTCTTCCAGCTCTACCGGAATCGTACGAAAGTAGGTGGCCAGAATCCACAAAGCTAGCGGAGTAAACAATCCAGCATAGATGATCAAGATGCCCTGGTACGTGTTCAGTAATCCGAGGCGCCGAAACCAGACGAAGACCGATGGAACGATCGCAAGTTGTGGAAACATCGCCAGCGCGATGAACAGAGTCAACACAATCCCACTACCAGGGAACCGGAACCGCGTTAGCCAGTACGCTGCCC
>CAZNRF010000553.1:0-1976 GCA_964575075.1 uncultured Spirochaeta sp.
CATATCGCAGCTTCTCCCGCAGCACATGGAGCTCTACATCTAACTCGTGGAGGTGGCGGTACCCATCGCGCCGCTTCCGCGATCTGATCGCGTGCCGAATCATCCTATCTACCGACTGACGCACTTCCGTGCAGGTGGAGAACTTCTCAGCTCTCGGCCATCGGTCCACGATCGGGAATAGCCATTTTTGGAGGTCGCTGATCTTTTCCAGCAGAATGAATCCGGCAATCACAGCAGGTACTCAGCTCGCAGTTTTCAGGGAACCGCAGGCGGCCCGCAGCCCATAGTTGGACGCGACAACCCAGGGTTCGTTCCGAACCACCGTCCGAGCACCAGCCTAGGACGCGTTCGACCAAGTGCCGCCTGCACGAAATACCCGCATGTCTCCGCCGTACCATTCCCCGTGATCATGAGACGAGTCTTTCCCGGCGTTCACTCCGGTTTTCCATCCGTCATCGTCGTGGCGGCGGTCGAATAGACCTCCCAGCGTCTGGTATACGTTCCCGATCGGCTGGTCGACATTCAAGCAAGACACACAGTCGAACCCATAATCACTGTGCTGTCCGGTATTGATCCTGCCACTTGCTCCCGTCGCGCCCTGCGGTACACCGTATGCCCCTGCGAGCCATTCATGTGGATGCGGGAGCCGCTTGCCCGAGTTCTTGGTAATCCGGATGTAATCGTAATAGAGCGCATACCCTTCAGTTCCCGTGAGCGGCGTCGCATTGTATTCAGATACGATGCCCGTATTTGGCCATGACTGACCGTCCTCCGAAGCCAGATAGATATCGAGCCACGCAGCGTCACGGATCACCTCGATCATGCCACTCGGCTCGCATGTCGGCCGGTGATGTAGATCCCACACGCTGTTAGGGATGATTTCAGTCGGGCATGTGTACGAAGCATTGAACCGCTCCGTGATCGGACGCACCCGCCCGTAGTGAAACCCCATAATGCGCCGGGAATTTGTGGCCGTGTATCCCGATGGCGTAGTGGCGTTTTTCGATGCAATCAGGTCCGCTTTCGCGTCGTCAGCGGATCGCGGAACGGCATAGATATAGATATCCTCGCCGAGCGCCATATCTCCGTCGAGCGATCCGTCCTCGTTTGCGGTGGGGTCGAAGTCCAGCGCTTCGGGTACGATCAGCCCATATCCCGGTCCACCGACATTCACAAACGCATCGGGTATATCGAGCTTAATTGAACCGGAACGCTCCGGCCTCCCCATCATTTGATAAAACCCTGGGGCCTGGGCCGCTACCGCTACTTGCATTACTGCGCCTCCAGTTCTGTTATGAGTTGTTCAACTTCTTCCAGCGAGAACCCCAGCCGGTATATCTTGGCTGATGGGCTGTCTTCCAACCGGAACTGCACCTGTTCGGTTGCGCCGTCGGCGCCGGTCTCTTCTTCCATCACCCGATAGTGTGGCTCCGGCCCGTCAGGCTCTTCGCCGTCCTGCAGGACCCGATCTCGGACGTAGACCATGCGGCCATCGCGGAGGGCACACAGCTGGTCATGGAGCAACTCGGCGTGTTGGGGCCGCAGCGATCCACCGCGCCACATATCCATGAGCCCATGGACGTCGGCTCTGGTCTTAATCACCCGTGGTATACCTCTCATAGATCCTCCACAATCGTGAGCACGATTCCGTCTGAGTTCTGCGACGCCCCGCCGTTCGCATACGGCAAATCATTCCACGTGGTCGATCCATCCCCGACCTTCCGCCGCCCTGTGTCCGTCTCGTGGCCCTCCTCGCCCTCAACAAGCGTGGGGTTGGCGCTTTCCCAATTCGCGGCGGTGTCATTCCGTATTGCTATCTTGTTCGTCGCCACTCTCGGCCTCCTCTTTCTGCAGTCGCTCCAGCGCCTGTATCGCGCCTCTCAATGCCGCCGCCTGGCGCTCTACCTGTTCGAGCTGTTGGCGGTATTCTTGTAGGTGTTCTGTTATTTTTGTCATGATTGAGTTTCCAATATGCC
>CAZNRF010000554.1:0-1968 GCA_964575075.1 uncultured Spirochaeta sp.
ATCGTTGCGGAGAAGAGTATTTCCGTGAGCGGTATGGTCAACGGTGCCACGCGGCTCCAGCCCGTTACCCTGCTTGTCGGTCAGGCCGCCGGTACTGCCGCGTGTGTGGCTCTGGATGAGGGGTGCAACCCCTCATCCGTTCCCGTCCGGAAGGTCCAACGGGAGCTGCTCACGGACAATGCGATGCTCATGCCGTATACCGACGCTCCGCCGCACCATCCGGACTGTGTGCCGTTGCAGTGGGCGGGGGTATTAGGTCTCCTGCAGGGAGAACCGCGGGCGGAGAACTGGGAGAATCATATGCTGATCCGGCCCCACGATCCCGCCCGGCGGGAAGATATGGCCGGACTCACAGTGTCGTTGCTTCGGGCCCCTGCACCGGAGAAGATCATTGCTCGCGCCCGCGGCGTAGCAGCGACGCACCTCATTGCGCGCCTCGGCGATCGGGAGATACTACGGAGGCTACGGAGATCCCAGGTGGGTACGATGCTCCGTAGCGATGCCGCCCTTCGGGCGGTGTTGACTGGAAATGACCCCTCGCACCATAGGAGAACCTCCACATGGACCACGGATTGAAGCGGATATCTTCTGCCGCCCCGGATGTACTCGCCCAGGACATACTCCCCTTCTGGCTCCACAACGGTCTCGATACCGAGTACGGCGGGATCTGGACCGCGCTGGATCGGCACGGTCGCCGTATCGAGACCGACAAGTCCGGCTGGTTCCAGGGACGCACGCTGTGGACGTTGTCTCGGTGTGTCGTGGAGGTTGCGACGGATGATGAGACGCGCGCGAGGTGGTTTGATGCAGCCACTCGCATCCAGCAGTTTCTTGAGTCATCATGTAAACGAGAGGATGGACGCTACTTCTTTCGGGTGACTCGCGAGGGACGTCCGCTGATCATGCGGCGCTATATCTTTACCGAGGCGTTCGCCGCGCTTGGCAACGCCGCGTACGCTGCCGCCGCGGCCCGGATGGGTGAGACCCGCGTGGCAAACCGCGCGTGGGATGTTGCTCAGGCTGCAATGAGAACGATCGACGAGCTGCTTACCGCCGGCGATTTGCCCCCCAAGTTTGAGCCGGAAACCCGCACTTCCATCGGCTTTGCCGTACCGATGATATTGCTCAATGTGTTACAGGAGTTTCGACGATCCGATCCACGGGGACGGACCGGCTATACCGAACGAATCGATACACTGATTGCAGAATTGGACCGCTTTGTTGATAGTGAACACCGATGCGTCCGCGAACAGATCAATCCAGACGGTACGTTTCAAGACCACCTGGAAGGGCGCCAGATCAACCCCGGTCACGCCATCGAGGCAGCGTGGTTTCTGCTGGACGAAGCCCGGTGGCGCCGGGCCGCCGGGGTGAACGGCGCTGATCCACTGATCAGCAAAGGCCTGGGCATCCTCGATTGGATGTGGGACTGGGGTTGGGATGAGGAGTACGGCGGCATCCTCTATTTTCGTGATGTCGGCGGGTTTGATTCCTTTGAGTACTGGCAAGACATGAAGTTCTGGTGGCCCCACTGCGAAGCGATCATCGCCAATGCGCTGGCACTTCACCTCACCGGAACGGAGCACTATGGCCGCCGCCTGACACAGGTATACGACTGGACGATGCAGCACTTCCCCGACCCCGAGTACGGAGAATGGTTCGGCTATGTGCACCGGGACGGGACACCCGCCAACCAGCTCAAGGGAACGTTGTTCAAGGGACCGTTTCACATCCCCCGAATGTATCTCGTCCTGGCAGCCCTCGAGTGAGTACGGTGCTTCGGGAGTAACTGGGTTTAGAACGAACCATCCGGTTCCGGAGTGTTTCAGACTACAAAAGTGGGCGGGGCCACCCAGATCGAGGGGGCCTTGCCTGATCAGCGCTATCATCCATTGCCGGCGCCGTCACCCCTTTTTGATGGTACCTGTGGTAGACCGGCCTCGTTCCATTTGTTACAATGATTGGAAC
>CAZNRF010000555.1:0-1967 GCA_964575075.1 uncultured Spirochaeta sp.
TTTCCCGCCGCGCGGACGCCACGGAGAATCCCGTGCAGCGGCCGGAACTGCTGGACATGGAAGAGCCAGCCCCGGGACATCGGGTGAGCCGGATGTTTCGCGAATAAGCGCGGATAATGTATACTTCAGAGAATGCCGTCGCGTCTCAAGGTAGCGTTGCTTCTCCTGCCTAGTCTATTGGTCCCGGCGCTTCTCTTCGGGTTCTCTCAAACTCCATCCACACGGGCGCTCATTCTTCACTCCTACAGCACCGACTTCCAATGGACCCGGGACCTGGACGCCGGTATCCGAGATGTGTTGCAGGGCGACCCCCACGCGTATTCCGCCGTGTTTACCGAGCATCTCAGTGCAAAAACGCACTCCGATGAGGACTATCTGGCCCGCGTCGCCGATCACCTGTCCGCCAAGTATCGGGACCAACGGTTCGACGTCATCGTCGTCACCGACAACCTCGCTCTGCAGTTCCTGCGTAGGTATCGGGACGAGATCTTTGGTTCGGTTCCCACCGTGTTTGCCGGGATCAACGATTATGAGCCGGCCCTTACCGCCGGGCTTTCCAACGTCACCGGCGTACCCGAGCAGGTAACGATCGAAGAGACGCTTGTGCAAGCGTTTGAGCTGCTCCAGGGAGATCGGCTCATCGTCCTGGGCGACGGAACCTTAACCTATCGCCGCAACGAGGAGATTTTGCGCCGCGCGCTGGCACGTATCGAGCATGACCGACGGGTTGATATCTATCCCCAGATTTCCATGAGCGAGGTAGAACAGCTTGCCTCCCAGGTTGCGGCTGCGGATGTGGTGTTTCTCGCCTCCTCGATTTTAGAGGATGACGGCACCGTGGCAGATTTTCGCCGTACCGGCGTCGTGGTAAGCTCGCTGATGCCGGTGCCGGTGTTTGCCATGTGGGATTTTTTCATGGGAACCGGTGTGGCAGGAGGTTATCTGGTAAGCGGTTACGAGCAGGGGAAGATGGCGGCTGAGCTGGCCCGTCTTGTCCTGGAGGGGACTCCGGCGGACGAGATCGCCGTGCAGGAAAGCAGCCCGAATCGCTGGGTCTTTGATATGGAACCGTTGCGGGCGGCGGGTATCCACCGCAGGGCGCTTCCGCCGGACGCTATACTGTATAACGCGGAGCCCTCACTGTGGGAGCAATACACCGCTGAGCTCAGCTGGCTTGTAGTGCTGCTTGCGGTCATGGCTACCCTGATCGTTCTCCTCGTCGAGAGCCGGCGAAACCAAGCCGTTGCCGCCCGTCATCTCCAGGAGTCGCTGTCTGAAAAGGAGATTCTCCTGAAAGAAATCCACCATCGGGTGAAAAACAATTTGCAAGTGATCTCCAGTATTCTAAACATTCAAAGCGGCTTTATTTCCGACCAGCAATCCCTTGATTACTTCAAGGATTGCGAGACGCGAGTGCAGTCGATGGCATTGGTACATGAACAGCTCTACCAGACCGAATCGCTGGCGCGCATCCATCTCCCTACCTATCTGGAGGAGTTGCTCTCCTCGGTGTATGCCGCCATGGCTGCCGCTGCCGGTACCGTAGTTGTGCGTCGCGATGTCGCCGATCTGTCCCTGCATCTGGATCAGGCGATTCCGGTGGGTCTGCTGGTAAACGAGCTGGTCTCCAACGCGATAAAGTACGCCTATCCTGCACCGCAGAGGCAGCCGGGTGAGATTTTCCTCCAGGTGGTGCAGCGTGAATCGGTGGTGGAGATTTCCGTTCGGGACTGGGGCATCGGCCTGGCCGACCCGGTGGATCATACCGATTCGCTGGGATTGCAGCTCGTAGACGCCCTGACTAAACAGCTCCATGGGTCGGTCCAGTTTGAGGCGGCACATCCGGGCCTGCTGGTGCGTTTGCGTTTTCCGATAGAGGGGGCCTCGTGAAGGGTATTTTTCAGCGCATTTCGGCTATTGGATTTGATGCAGCGATGGCACCGCTGGAGTCGTTGCGCCTCAGGCGG
>CAZNRF010000556.1:0-1948 GCA_964575075.1 uncultured Spirochaeta sp.
CGGGGTTCCATCCTTTTTCGCCAGGACGTCGTCCCCCCATTGTACATTCCGGCGCCATTCGGACGGTGTGAGCCCGGTTTTCTTCTTGAAGAGCCGCGAGAAGTAGTACTGGTTCTCGAAGTGCATGTGTGCCGCCACTTCTTTGACCGATAGACGCGGTTCTTGCAGCAACTCCTTTGCGCGATGCATCCGCAGCTGCAAGAAGTACTGATACGGTGTCAAGCCGGTATACTGCCTGAAGATCTCGAGAAGGCGTGAGTAACCAAGGCCTATCTCCTCGGCTATCGTTCGCACATCGATGCCGGAATCCAAATGCTGCTGCATGATCCCGCGCGCCCGTCCGACTCGTTCGCTGTCTCCCGCATCGATCTTGGAAGTTGTCTCCGTTGCGTGAATGTGAGCCAACAATTGCAGCACCAGCGCGCCGAGGCGCACTTGAAATCCGGGACTCTGTTGCCGGCAAAGCCGGACAATCTGCTCGTAATCGGCGATGATCTCCTGGTTGACGCCTATGTGGTGTATCGCTTCTTCAGGAGAAAACAGCCGATTATGCCACAGTCGGTACGCGTGTTCACCCGAAAAGCCGACCCAGTACTCATGCCACCCAGTCTCCCGGGAGGGACGGTAAGCATGACGGACGCCGGGGAAGAGCATCATCATGTCGCCTGCGGTAACCCGGCGACTGCCCATACGCTCACACTCGAAATATCCTCTTCCCGCGGTGATGTAGACGACCTGAAACTCTTGCAAAATGCGTCCCGTCGCCACGGTGGCGGCATACTCCGTCGGGTGATCTTCGGGCACCAAGGGGTAACAGGCGCCGGGGGGCACCTGCGAATAGCCGGCGTCGTTGCAGTGGATTTCCCAGCGGAGAGCCTCCGGATTTACCGGAAGGTACCGCGAAAAACTCCTCGGTTCAGCGGTCACGCAAATAATGTATATCCCTTCCGTCTTTTTGTCCATTTGCGGACTACAGAAGTGGGTGTAGCGTGCTTGAGTAAGAGGTTAACGGCATGGGAAACGGCACGAGAATGGAAGAAACACTCAAAATCGGTATCTTTGGAATCGGCTTGGATACCTATTGGCCGCAGTTCTGGGGACTGAAAGAACGCCTCGAAGGATATCAGCACCGGATAGCGGAAGAAATAAACGGTTTCGGGGATGTAGACCTGGTAGACGTGGGGCTCGTAGATAATCCTGAGCGTTCCCGGTCGGTTGCCTCTCTCTTTCGGAAACAGCAGGTGGATGTCGTATTTTTGTATATCTCCACGTATGCTCTATCCTCGACCGTATTGCCAGTGGTTCAACAAACCGGCGCACCCGTTGTGGTTCTGAACATTCAGCCGGTTGCGGCGATCGACTACGACGCGTTCAACGAGCTGGGCGACCGCGGGACGATGACCGGAGAATGGCTGGCTCACTGTCAAGCGTGTTGTGTACCGGAGATCGCGAGCGTGTTCAAGCGCGCAGGAATTGCCTATCACGTCGTTACCGGGTATCTCGGAGAGTCGCGAACAACTCAAGCCCTGCGCGACTGGGTAGAAGGGGCTCGTGTAGCCAAGACCATGCGGACGAACCGACTCGGCGTCATGGGGCACTACTATGCCGGTATGCTTGATGTCTATACCGACATTACCCGTCAGATATCCGCGTTTGGGGGGCACGTGGATCTGATCGAGATGGATGAGCTCGCTGAGCTCAGGGGAAAGGTCACGAAAGGTGACGTGAAAACCAAGCTCGGGGAGTTCAGAGAAGCATTTGATGTTGCGGGAGACTGTGAGGAGGCCGAGCTGGACCGAGCGGCCCGCACGTCGGTGGCCCTGGACAAGCTGGTGGAGAAACATCATCTCGGCTCTCTTGCGTATTACTACGAAGGCACGGCCGGCTCGCCACATGAAGACATCGTGACCTCCGTAATAGCCGGGAATACGCTTCTCACGGGTAGAAA
>CAZNRF010000557.1:0-1939 GCA_964575075.1 uncultured Spirochaeta sp.
CACCGGGTGGGTGTCGGGAGGAGCGGCGTTCAGCGCTTCTCCCTTGCCAATACCGGAGCCAAGCTACTCACTGAAGCGCTTCGCCACCGACCAGTCACCACAATGGACCTTGCGGTAACCGCCGGCACCCTGAAACGAGGCACCGAGATCGACCGACGCCTCGCCTACGACCGGTCGCGGCGCGTCGCGGTAGTGGAGCCCGAATCGGGCCAACCCCCTCGTCTGCGCTTTGCCTCGGCCCGAACGGTGGTGTATCCGGTGGCCACCACCGGCGACGGCAGCGTCTCCCTGGTTGCGGCGTTTCCCCTTACCGGGCGAACCCACCAGATTCGCGCACACCTTGCCGCCGCGGGCCTGCCGCTGGTGGGCGATGAGGCGTACGGGGGCCCGCCGTGGGCGGATACTATCTCCCAGGATCCGCGCCTGGGAGAACGCAAACGCCTCATGCTGCATGCGCTGGTGCTGGCGCTGGAGAATCCCGCCACCATGTGGACCGCCCCGCTCCCCAGCGGAGACTACCATATGGTGAGATCAATATTCGGCGACGCCTCGGGGCTCGTAAAGCGTCTTGAGGAGATTCTGGCGGTCGCCTGTACCACCTGTCCCCGGAACGCTACAATACGCCTATGAAGCGATTTTTCGCGAGAATAATGTGGCGCTTTCGCGGTGTTCAGGTCTTTGCGCTGGTAGGAAAAAGCGGATCCGGCAAGAGTTTCCGCGCGCGACTGGTTATGGAAAAGAACGGCATCGATCTGCTCATCGATGACGGGTTGTTGATCGAAAACCAGAAGATCGTTGCCGGCAAGTCGGCAAAAAAGGAGCAGGCCTACCTTGCGGCGGTTCGCACGGCACTGTTCACTGAAAAAGCGCACCGCCGGGAGGTGCAGCACGCGATCGAGAAGTCCCGATTCAAGCGAATTCTGGTTCTGGGTACATCAGAGCGAATGGTGCGCAAGATCTGTGTGGCGTTGCAACTCCCGGAGCCGCGGCGCATCATTATGATCGAAGAAATCGCGACTGCCGACGAGATCGAGACCGCGATCAACCATCGAACCACCTACGGGCGCCACGTGATTCCCGTTCCGTCTATTGAGGTAAAGCGCAACTACCCACGGATTATGGGAGACTCCGTAAAGGTCATCTGGAAACGGGGACTCGGCCTGATCCGCCGGGACAAAACGTACGAAAAGACGGTGGTGCGCCCCGCTTTTAGTACCAAGGGCGCGGTGCAGATCAGTGAAGCCGCCCTTTCTCAGATGATTATGCACTGCGTGGATGAGTTCACCCCCGGCATTATCATCAGTCGCCTCAACATCAAATACGACCATCGCGGCTATCGCATCGATGTACACGTCAAGGTGCCCTATCGGCTCGAGCTGAAAGGGAGTATCTACAGTCTCCAGCAATATATCGTGGAACACGTAGAGCGATTCGCCGGCATCATCATCGATGCGTTGAATATCATCATCGACAACGTCACCAGCACCCCCGCCGCAGAAAAGGACCGGCCCTTGACAAAAATCAAACACGGAGGGAAGCGATGAAACGCTTCGTCCGGTGGGGATTCACGGCGATTGCGGTCCTGGTGCCGGTGGTTGCCCTCCCGACTCAGGATGTTGAGCCTCACGACACCCGCCCCGGGGCGGCGTCAGCAGCGTCCGAGACGCCGGCAGCCACTACCGTCACCACCGAGCACTACGCAATCCGCACGGAGACGGATCCGGAAACAGCCCGGGAGCTGGGAGATCGCCTGGAGGCGTTTCTCCACCTCTATAACCGGCAGTTCCGGTTTTCCCTCGAGGAGTTGGATGAGCGCCTGGCGGTTCGTCTGTTTGCCTCCCGAAGCGCCTACGAGACGTATCTGCACGAGCGAATCGGGGAGGTCTCCACTTCGTTTGTGTACCTCCACTACCCCGCTGCCGGCAACCGGGAGCTGGTG
>CAZNRF010000558.1:0-1938 GCA_964575075.1 uncultured Spirochaeta sp.
CGACGTAGCGGCAAGGCAAAGCCGGGGAACACATCCTTCGATGGCCCTTTGTGATGTCCAGTCCGCTGTATCGCATAATAAAGATGTTCGTTAGATCTATGAACACCCGATCTCCCCGTAAAATGTACTCTGTTATAATGCGCGAGGTTGATCTTTGCCTATTTTTGAGCTCAATTTACCGATTTCAACCTTGCGCCCCAATTTTGTTTTTCCTATCATTAGCGGTGTGTATAAAAACAATCGTCACAATCATAATCTTCCCCGGACACGTGGGACGAGACATCTCTGTCATCGGCATCAGTTGCATGCTCCTTATCCTCAGCTCCTGCGCAAGCATGGTGCGTGCCCGTGATCCGGCCGAAAGCCAAGACCGTAGTGCATGCAGCTCCGAGGCTTACTTCGTACGTGAGCTCTGTCCCGAGGAGCGACGTCTCTTGGAGTGGGCCGCGGCGTACCCCCGTTATCGTACATTTAGCGAGATGACTCCTGAGAATCTGCGGGAGGTCGCCGCACGAACGGACTCGGTGGACAATGCAGCGGCGCTATTTTACCACCGTGCGGTCACCGAACCGTCGAATCGCCGTTTTCTCGAATACGTGGAGACTGCCGAGAGCCACCCCGCTACGCAGAGAGACGATTACGGCGACCGCAGCGTTCTCGTCGCCTTCGTGCCGGGGATGTTCTACCGCGACGTTCCCATTCGGGGTCTTAAGGGTGAACCGGTGATCGAAGCCGCCCGGGAGCTCGACATCTCCGCCGAGCTCGTCCCGGTGAAGCAGACGGGAACCATCCGGGAGAACGCTGCGCTTATCGCGGAGTTTCTCTTCCGTCGTGCCCGCGACTACGAGGAGATCATCGTGGCCTCCGCCAGTAAGGGATCGGCAGACGTCGCTCTCATGCTGCACGAGAACCGCCACGCTCCATTTGTCGACAAGATCCGCACGTGGTTCGACATCGGGGGCATTCTCGAGCCCAGCCGGCTTGTCGATCTGGTGGAAGGCCGGTTCCGGCTTCGGATCCGGGCAAAGGTGTTCTTCGGCTTCAACGGATACGATTATCGAGGCTTCCAGTCGATGGGCTCGACATTCGAAGGTAAGCCGGGCGTGCTGACGAGGGATCTTCATTGCCCCGGACACATCGAGGTCGTCCGCGTGGTCGGCGTGCCGTTCTCGGATCATGTAACCAACACCTCCCGCCCCTTCTACCGTCTCCTGCGCGAGCACGGCCCCAATGACGGCTTGTTGCTGCACAATCACAACTCCGCCCGCCACGACGTGCTCTACCCCTCCTTTGGAAACGACCACTATTTCCAATGGTCATTCCCGCGCGAACGCGTGAAGGCGTTTCTCACCTATGCCCTCGAAGAGCGACACGATGAGACCGCCGACGAATCCAACGTCAAACAAGGCTCCCAACACAGCGTTACCGATGGCATAGGCGCTCGCCACAGCCTTCCGGTACGCAGCTGTTTCGCCCTACAGTCGCCGGCTTCCTGCCGGCTCCCGCTTCGCGGGACCGGGCTTTACGCTGCAATGGCCTATCCGGGGCTTCTTATCCGGCTTGCTCCGCGCCGCCGGAAGCCCCGGACCATTTCCGCTTCAATCCCTGCCGGATGGGGGGAGGGGGATTGGTTCTTGCATCGATAGGTTCTAGTATTTCCTGTGAGGTGCGATTCCAGAATCCCTTTTTCGGGCCGAAAACTTCTGTGTTCGAGAAGGAAAACAGTTTTACCGCTACCGGGACAATTAGGGGCGTATCGTAATAGCTCTTGGTCTTGAGAATGTTGTCTTTGCCGCTCTCTTCGCCTCGTAGGGTTCCTCGTCTGCCTGCGAAATCAAAATCTAAGTCCCGGGCTAAAAGCGGGATAAACCGTTTCCCTGACTCTTGAATAGCCGACCAGTATTTCTGCAAAGGGAACAATTCTTCCATTAACAAGAG
>CAZNRF010000559.1:0-1925 GCA_964575075.1 uncultured Spirochaeta sp.
CCGGACGCTCCGCTCACCGCGGCCTTCGCCCCGGCCGATTCCGCCCCCAAGCCGGTGAGGCGCAGATACCCGTTGTCCCAGTTGGTCCGGGTCAACGGCCGCAGGTGAAACACCACGATCTCACTGCCGTCGGCGGCCTCAACCATCCACGCCCGCTCGCCGCCGGTCTCCCCGGAGAGCGCCGCCCGCCCGGTGTGCATCCCGGTCCGCGCCGCCGGAGCCCCGGCCCCGCCACTTCCCGAGGCGCTTCCCAGCCGCACAAACCGGCCGGTGAACGCGATGCGCCGGATCAACTGGTAGAGCTCAGACCCGCGGCGAAACACCTCGCGGTCCGCCTCCGGCTCCTGTGGCGGATTGAGCTCATAGCCGTAACTAAACGCCGCCGCCGTCACCACCCGCGTCCACGCCGGGGTGATACGCCCCACGATGTGGTTGGGGACGCTGCTCACGTGGGCGCCGAGCATCTCCGGCGGAAACACCAGCGTGCTGCCGTACTGCACATCCAGCCGCTCCACCGCATCGGTCTGGTCACTGGTCCAGAAGCGCGGCGAGTAGCGCGCGAGGCCCATATCCAGGCGGCCGCCTCCCCCGGCGCACCCTTCAAAGAGGACCTCCGGGAAGTCGGTGGTGAGACGCTCGAGCAGCCGATAGAGCCCGAGGATGTAGCGGTGCATCACCTCCCCCTGCCGCTCGGCGGGAAGCAGAGGCGACCCAGCCTCGCTCATGGCGCGATTCATATCCCACTTGATATGGGTCGCTGTGGACTCCCGGAGGACTCCCGCAATCGTCTCGTAGAGGTGATCCACCACCGCCGGATTGGAGAGGTCCAGGGTGAGCTGATTGCGAGCCAGGGTCGGCTCACGCCCGGGAATCTGCAAAAACCAGTCCGGGTGGTCTCGAAAGAGCCGGCTCTCGGGAGAGACCATTTCCGGTTCCATCCACAAGCCGAACTCCAGCCCCTGTGCACGCACCTGCGCCGCCACCGGCGCCAGACCCTCCGGGAAGAGCTCCCGGTTCACCCACCAGTCACCGAGAGAGGTGGTATCATCCCGACGACCGGAAAACCACCCGTCGTCAAGCACCAGCAGTTCCGCCCCGATCTCCCGACCGGCTCGCGCGAGTTCCGCCACCCGCTCCGCGCTGAGGTCGAAGTACATCGCCTCCCAACTGTTTATGACCGTCTTGCGCGGTTCCCTCCGCCGGCTCGAGGCCACCACCCCCTCCCGCAGCAGATGGTGAAAGGCGGCGCTCATTCCGTTGAACCCGTCGGCACTCTGCACCAGCGCCGCCACCGGCGTATCAAACGATTCTCCCGGCTCCAAATACCCCCGGTACCCGTCCAAACCAAGAGAGACGCGGCACGACCCGTACTGGTCCACCTCACAGCCGGCGGAAAAACTCCCACTGTAGAAGAGCCCCGCCGCCCAGACCTGGCCGTGGTGCTCGTCCGTTTCCGGATGACACACCGCAACAAACGGACTCGTCTGGTGGCTCGAGGCACCCGAGCGTGTTCCTACCGTGTGAGCTCCGGCACTCAGCGGCGTTCGAAGCACGTGCCGCTCTCGGCTCCACGCCCCGCCGAGGCTCACCATATCGTAGTGGTCCGTCGGCAAATCCCAGGATGCCGACGCCCCGCGGCGTACCGTCACCGGTCCCTGCGCCCCGGAATTGGTCACCCGCGTCCACCGCAGGACGGCGCCGCTCTCTTCAAATACCACGTAGTACAACTCAACCGACAGGTCTCCTCGGGGATCGGCTAATCGAACCCGAAGGGTTCTGCCGGCGCCCAGCCGATGGTCGCTGCGCAGCGCCGGCAACGCCTCGGGGAAGAGCGGTTCTTCCACCACCTCGTGGTCCGCATATTCCAGACGCAGCGCCTCAGTTCCATCGGACAGCGTGGCCTCCAGCGCCCCCCGGCGCTGCTC
>CAZNRF010000560.1:0-1910 GCA_964575075.1 uncultured Spirochaeta sp.
CGATCCAGGAAGCGGGCGTGCATCGCCGCCAGGGTATCCACGAACGCCGCGTTCTGCGCTTCGGTGAAGACGCGGTTGGTCACGAGGGTGTCGCCCACCGCCCGCATGAGGATCGCGTAGCCCTCCTCGTCGTGGGCGCAGGCGATGGTGGCGGTGTCCGCCTGGTGGGGCAGATGGTCGAACACTCCGTGGCTCCACAGCGTCACCGAGCGGCAGTGGGTGTCTTCGGTAACTTGCATGAGCCAGTCCCACTCGGGGTTGAGGCGCTTGAGGATGTACTGCATGCGGTCCGGGGTGCCTCCGTCGGTGAAGTCCACCTCCACGGTACTCAGTTGACTGCCGGAATGGGCAAACTCGGCGGTGAGGGGAGTCACCTGTACCGTGGCAACGGCGCGCCCCGTGAGGCGCGCAAAGAACGCCGGGGAGGTGATCTCCGCGGGGCTCTGGTAGAGCGGGTGTGCTGCGCTGTCGGTGGCTTCGGTCTGCCGGTGCATGCCAATCATCCTTTCTGGAACTGCGGAAGGTACTCGGCGAACTCCGTGAGCAGGTGGTCGAGCACTTCCCGGGCGGTCTGGATGTCGTTCATGGTGGGATCGAGGAGCAGCGCCTGCAGCAGCATGTCCCGATCGCCGTAGTAGCTCGCGTCCACCGCCACGGAGCTGTAGGCGAGCTCCCGGCGGCAGAGTTCGGCGATTCCTTCCGGGAGGGGCCCCATGCCGAGTCCTTTCACCCCGGCGCCGGTGGACATGCCGGGAACCTCCACGATCATTCCCTCCGGCAGGTTGGGAATGAGGCCGTAGTTGGGCAGGTTGAGCTGGTCCCAGTAGATGTTACTGTTGGCGTAGACGCCTTCGATGATCTCCGGCACGCCCTCGGAGCGGAGGTTGAGCATCTGGTCCACCGGTTCTTCGCCGGAGACGATCTTGCGCGCCAGGTCGCGGCGGCCGCTGCGGCGGTCGAGGTTGCCGCTCCAGCTCTGGGTGTGGAGGTTGTAGCGTTCCCACGGTTTTTTGACCGGGTCGTGGACGTAGGGAAGAAACTCGCAGAGGTGGCTGTCGCTGGGGGTGGGCATGAGGCCGAAGATGTCGAACATATCCTTGGACAGTGGTTCGAAGTCCGGCCGGGGCAGGCCGCGGTTCCAGCGGTCGCGGAGTTCCGGATAGAGGTCTTCTCCCGTTTCCCGGTCGCGAATGTCCAGCATCCAGGAGAAGTGGTTAATCCCGGCGGCTTTGATGTCCAGGTGTTTCAGCCCCGCCGCCATGAGGGGTTCCCGGAAGTGGCGCGTCTGGTGGTTGGTGTCGATTTTGACGTCCTGCGGCACATCGACGCCGTACTTGTCGCCGAGGATCGCCATCGCCATGGCGTAGCCCCACCGCAGCTGGTGGCACATGCCCACCACCTTGATTGTGGTGTAGCGCTCCACCGCTTGGGTGAGTCGAATCATCGGATTGACGTAGTTCAGCATGAGCGCATCGGGGCACAGCTCTTCCATGTCCCGGGCGATGTCGACGATGAGCGGCAGGTTGCGGGCGGTGTGCGCCAGGCCGCCGGGGCCGGAGTTCTCCGCGTAGGGCTGCCGGATGCCGTGCTCCAACGGAATGCGCCAGTCTTTCTCCCACACTTCCTCCCGGGGGCCTACCTGGACGGAAAGAATGACAAAGTCCGCCCCCGGCAGTGCCGCCCGGCGGTCGCCGGTGGCGTTAATGGTGGCGTTGCTGTCCCAGGCGCGGTTCATCGTTTCGGCGAGCTGCGCCATGAGCTCCAGCGGCTCCGGATCGGTGTCCACGAGCTGCAGTTCCGCGCCCTTCAGTACCGGCGATCGGAGGATCGCGGCGATGGCGCGCTGGCCGAAGACGGCGCTGCCGGCGCCGATGATCACAATCTTAGGGGGACGGCGGGTGCCGCCGGTG
>CAZNRF010000561.1:0-1910 GCA_964575075.1 uncultured Spirochaeta sp.
CACCGAGCCGCTCAACTGGTTCGGAGCCGGCACGTAGGCGGGAAATCGACGATCCGCAATGGATTGGTCGTGTAGGCAGTGGCCGGGAGCTCCCGGTTACTGCTTTTTTTTGGTATGGTCTTGGATATGGCCTCCAACCGCGGCGGTACGCCGCCTGCAGACGCCCCGCCACCGGTGCGGCGCCGATTCTGGAATACCGCCCGCTTTGTACTCACCCGGGATCTCGCCATCTTCGTGGTCGGCACGTGGTACTTCGAGTTTTACATCGATTATCGCTTTCCCACGGAGAACAATTTGTTGCTCTATTTTGTGGCAGTGCCGATCATCTGGTCTACACTCATCCAAATCTGGACCTCCACCAGCTACCGGGAGCAAACCTCGATGGGTCTACTCATCTTCACGCATGCAATTGCGGTGATGTCGCTACTCTCCACCGTGTTTCTCATTAGCGCCACCCTCAACAGCCTGGCGGATACGCTGGACCCCTTCGGGAACGTGATGTTTCACTTTGTGGGATGGACGGTGATCCTCTCCCTCGTCTATTACGACGCCGTGGATGTGCGCCGCACGTAGCCCGCTGCGGGCTCACCCGCTACGTTTGCTTCTTCCCGGTGGTGGCGCGATTCGCCAGGAGCTTTACGGAACTGAGTTCTTTGGTAGACAAGCGCACCCCACCGGCCCGCACGCTCTTTACCAGGAACTCATTCACCACAAAATCTTCCTCCAGCTTCTGGATCCGCGGCTTCTTCTTGTAGCGCAGCCGCACCACCACATTGTCCCGGGTCGTGAGCAGCAGCGGCTGCGCCCCTTCGGGAACGAGGGCGTACTCCTTTTCGATAATGTACTGCTCTATGCGGCACCGCTTGAGATACGTCTCCCCGGTAGCGTTCTTGTACACCACGGTAAACACGCGTTCAGCCAGACTATCCTTGTCCGCAAGCCCGGCATAGAGCATTCCGGCCCCCACGAAGAGCTTCTCGGGAACGTTGATAACCCGATAGACGCCGTCTGCCGAGATCACCAGGATCCGATCGTACTGGGAAACCGCTTCAATCTCACGTACTGATGAGCCGGACCCAACGGCGGTACCCAGATATCCAGCGGCGGAATCGTACGCCAACGTGCGGTCACGCACCGCTGCCTCCCGGACGTCTACCCGCTCGAAACCGGTGATCGCGGTGCGCCGCGGAAATCGGGCCCCGTGTTTCTCGAGGATACCGTCGAGAAAGGCCAGCGCGTATTCGGTGAGGTTGGCCAGATGTTTCTTGATCTCCTCCAACCGCTCCCGAATCTGCTCCACTTCCTGGCGATTCTTCTCGATATCGTAGAGCGATATCCGCCGAATCGGTATCTTCAGGAGGCGCTCAATATCCTCGTCGGTGATCGGTCGAATCAGCTCCTTTTTGAACGGCTCAAAACCGGTGCGGACCGCGTCGTGGACGCCGTCCTGGGTGCGTTGTTCCTCAATGCGCTTGTAGATCCGCTCCTCAATAAAGATCCGCTCCAGGGTCCGCATATGGAGGCGCTCCATGAGCGTTTCCCGTTCGTGCTCCAGCTCCTGTTTCAACAGCGCCACCAACCGCGTGGCATGGTGCGCGATCACCTCGGTAACCGTCATGAGCCGCGGTTTGTCGCCGGAGATCACCAGCAGATTGACGGAAATCGACTGTTCGCAATCGGTAAAGGCGAAGAGGCCGTCTACCACATCCTGGGAGTACACCCCCCGGGGCAGCTTGATTTCGATTTCCACGTGCTCCGAGGTGTAGTCGTTGATTTGCGCGATCTTGATTTTGCCCCGCTTGGCAGCGTTCTCGATGGACGCGATGAGGCTCTCGGTGGTGGTGCCGTACGGCAGCTCCCGGATGACGATGCGCTTATCGTCGGAGGTGTCCAGCTTGGCGCGCACCAGC
>CAZNRF010000562.1:0-1905 GCA_964575075.1 uncultured Spirochaeta sp.
CGACGCCGGGGAAGAAAGAAGGGAGCTCATGGAATCAGGTTCCTGTTCGAAACGTAGACGGTTACCAGATAGTCGGTGGTCACCATACCCCGTGGCCTGTGCTCGAAACCTGCAGCGAGCCGTATGATCCGAGCGACGATTACGTTGTTCCGGGATCGGGGCTCAAAGGCATCCAGGCGGTAACACGCGTTCAGGCAGCCGGGACCGGTGGGGTGATCTCATCAGACGATCCATATTCAAGTGACTTGACGGTGGCGCGTCCCATCGGCACCCTGGTTCCTGGCGCCAAGGTGACGGTTGATCGTATCTTGGAAGCCAAGGCCGAGGAACTTCATGTTGCGGATTACGCTTTGCGGCCCTGGGTACTCGAGGACGCTGAGGTAAAATCGGATATGCGTGTCTGGTTCGAAAACAAGGCCCTACAGGTCAGAGACGACAAGGCCGAGTGGGCCGAGAACGGGACCCGTTTCGATTCGTGTGCGGAATACGCCTATGAACGCTACTATCGATACAATCAGTACAGGGACTTCATCGCCGCTCATGCTAACGATTACCGGGCGATATTCGAGGTTGCGATAGGTGAGTGCCCCGGGGCTGGGCGCTCGGTTGCGAGCGATCTCTCTGAGCAGCTGGACCCGAATCACGAGCGCCAAGTGTGTGGAAAAAATCTGTATGAGGCCAAGGGCCAAGATCCGCTCATCGTTTTGCCCGAGACCGGAGAGGTTGCGACGAAGAACGCGTTTTTCGAGGTGGTGCCCGCGCCGGAGCAGGTGATGGTAATGAAACACCCGATCCAGCGGTTTGCTCGTGGCCGCGAGCAGGTGCTTGAGTGTGCAGACAAGCCAACTCCTGACCAAAGGCACAAATGTTTTGCCAACAACAAGCAAGTCGTTCACAACACACTCAAAGAGGGGCCGGTGCTTCGAGATGACGAGCTCCTCGAAGCGATTCGCCATGCAATTGAGTGGGAAAGAAGCCAGGCTTTTCGCCGTGGTTACAGTTGGCACGTCATGATGGATGAGGCGCTGCAAGCCGCCGGTTATACGGATGAAGAACTCTACGCTTATGACGAGCTCAAGCGAGAATTGCAGAGACTTCTTAGCGAACGTGCCGAGATTCTCAAAAACGTGAAAAAGGTCATTAGCCAAGGTTCGGAAATACCAGTTCTGGTGGATAATAATCCATTGGCAAAGCTGCTGTGGCCGATATTGAGGGGAATCATAGACTGGATGGTCTTTTTCGATAGAATCAGCCCCTCGATCAACCTGCCGAATCGTTTTTATCACAACGTCTTGGTTCCCGCCGAACAGCTGGGTCTGCCTGTACCGTTCCTGGTCGCACTAACCCACAGGACGATTTCGCACGTGGAGGCGACTACCAATCAGGACCTGACCCGCTATCGCTACGCACTTGAGGGTGCTTCCGACCGTTGGCATATGGAACATCCGCAAGGCGGAGAGACGGTTTTGAACCCCTTGATGGCGACGGTAGATGTCAATGACATTTCTACCGGTTCTCTGGACGTCATAATAGAAACGGCTGTCGACAAAAATGTCGAGAACTACATTTCCGACATGCACAATAATTGGGCCAACCTGGAGATGCAGGTTTTCCACATCGACGAGCGAATAGAGTCGGTGTTGCGCACTGCGATGAACCTGGGCTGCTTTGCTGAGACGGATGCCGTCAACCCGTGCGACTGGTCACCGCGGCTCTTCGCGGAGACCATGCATGTAAAAATGGACGAAGTTGTGCAGAAGGCCGAGGATAAATGCGTGAAACTCACCAAGGGCCACGGATGGAACTTCGAGGCGTCCGAGGAACAAGCCCTGAAGGAAAAAAAACTCGCTTGTGGAACGAGCTTTGAAGAGATCGCGGCCGATGACCCGAACTGGGACAGCGCAA
>CAZNRF010000563.1:0-1900 GCA_964575075.1 uncultured Spirochaeta sp.
GCCGCTTCGACGCCTGTCACCTCAACCGCTTCGACCTTGTACAACTCAGAGCCAGACACTTTGGCGCGAAGCACGACTTGCAGGCTGGAGCCGCTGATACCGCCGACGGTGTATGTCGCCTGGCCGCCGGAGATATCGCCGGGCTCGTCAACGAACTGCACCAGCGATCCGCCGTCCAGACGGTAGTAGGCCTGGAACCAGTCCTCCCAACTGCCGGATTCTTCCATCGCGTCGTTCTCGCTGACCGTAACCGATATCTCCGACGCCGCAGCCAAGGGGATTTCCTCGCTGATTCATTCGCTATAGCCAGTGTGCGACTCGCCGCCCGTTCGGCCGAAGTAGAAGTAGTCGCCGGCATCGTCGACGCCAAGGACAGGATCGGGGCTGGCGGCATTCGAGCCGTCCGCCGTCCACGCCGTTTCGCCGGTGTCACTGACGGCACCATCAGTTAATCCGCTGAACTCTTCAAGCCAGACGCCCGTCGGGGACGTTGGCTGTCCGCTGACATTCACGTTATTGAGGTAATACTCTTCGCCGGTCGTCTTGGCTCGTATGACAATCTCAAGTGTCGAGCCGGTGATACCGCTGACGCTGGAAGACATGCTTCCGCCTGGGAGGTCTCCGGGGTTCGCCAGGAATTGCACGAGAGATCCGCCATCGACACGATAGTAGGCATTGACGTAGTCAGACCACTCGCCAGTCTCCTCCAGACTTTCATTTTCGGATAGGCCTACTGTGATACTTGCGGTCTGATCGCTGATGTCAATGGGCCCACTGATCCACTCATTGTAGCCTGACTCGTTTCCATTGGCGCTGACGCCGAGGACGACGCGGTCATTCGCATCGTCAAGCCCAACATTGGGCGTCGGAACCGATGCGTTTGAGGTGTCGATATGCCAAGCGGTCGCTCCGTCATCGGCTGTCACTCCGTCGGCAAGGCCGGCGAAGGATTCCGACCAAGGCAGCGTACCACTCGTCACACCTGGATAGGCGGTAAACAGGGGGACGTTCTCCTGGCTGTTGCGTTTGGGAACGTCGCTTGAGGTCGCGATACGCGCATCGCTTCCCCGTACCTCGCGAACCTGGGCGGCGTAAGAATTGCCATTGGTCATCCAATTACCGCTGAAAGACGAGTCAATGACTTCATAGAGCGGACGGCTGCTGGTGACGGTGCTGAAGGGGTAGTGGAAACCGCCGAGTATTTCGGTCTTCCCTCCATGGATGGTCTTGGCGGCAGGGGTGCTTCCCTCCGTCTTGAAACCCAGCACCCACACCGTGCCGCCGTCATTATAGATCTGCGGATCGCTGCCGAACTCGCCGTTCACTTGCCAACCCCAGAAGCTCTGGTCGCCGTTGATTTTGATATTCTGGGCGATCACGTCCTCAAGATATATCTCGCCGCCGGCAACCGAATTTTCATAGGCATAGAGGGTGTTGTTTGTGCTCATGGTGCTGGCACGCACAACCACGGGCCGCGTGGACGCCTGCTGAACCCCTATCGTGCCTGCCCCAAAGCTGCCGCCGAGGTAGAAGTTCTCGATGACCACGGGATCACTGCTGCTTCCTGTCACCTGATAGACGGCTTTGGGGGTTGATGCGTCGTCAAAACTGCTGCCGCGCTGATCCAGGAAGGTATTGGCATGAATGATGCGGCGTACAGTTGAAGGAACGGTCAGCGTGTCGCTGATGTAGAACTGGCCCCGTGGAATGTAGACGGTGGCGGCTCCGCTGTCCAAAGCCGCTTGGATGGCGGACGTATCGTCATCGACGCTGCCATTTCGTGTTTCGCCGTAATCATAAGCATTCGCCCAAGTCGATGGATCGGTCTGGATCGCACCGGGGGCGTTCTTTGTTTGCAGAGTTAGGCTGGTGGCCCGGGAATCCTCGAAGAGCGACGTCC
>CAZNRF010000564.1:0-1891 GCA_964575075.1 uncultured Spirochaeta sp.
CCTTCCTCTTTTTCCTGCCCCCTGTCCCGTTGTTTCCTCTCCCTCCGGGGGCCGGACGATTAGGTTCTCCGCGAGATACGCATACGCGCTCTCGTCGTCGTAGTATGACGGCGCATTGCACAACCAGAGATCGACGTCGTCATCGGTCCGATCGATGGAGGAACGTCCGGTGTACTCCGGATTCCAGGTCCACACTTTTGGGTCGGTAACCACCGAGAACATCGTTTGGTACAGAAATGATGGATTGTCATGAAGAAGCATTGGATACTCGCCAAGTTCGGCTTCCTCATCGCCAAATTCTTCGAGGGCGCCTTCCATCCAGTCGTCAAACCGGGCGAACCCACCGCCTCGTTCCGTTGTTTTTGAGTAATAAATCTTGATGTAATCCGATTCCACCACCCTGACATAGTAGTGTTTCATGGAGAACTCGCCGGTTATTTTACCCATTGCCCTCATCATGTCTTCTGCAGTGATCGTGCATGCCTCTTCGAACGTCCACGTAAACCATCGGTCGTCGTATTCCATCGTCTCTCCTATATTGCGTTCTGTAGACCATTGTGGGCGTTTTGGGCTTGGTTAGAAACAGAACGGTCACTGATATGGATGGCGTTTAAGGGCGTCACCCGTGGTGAGAACTACGCCGAGATCTGCGGCTCTACTTAATCCGACCTGGAAACGGTAGTTGCCCAGCACCCTGCCGGAGTGGACTGGGAGCAGCTCAGCAACTGGTATAGCGAATCCAAAATTCTGTTCAACCTGGAAGATATCCAGGCGGGAGTCACGCGTCGCAGACGAGCCAAAGCACGACACCTCACCGGTTCAACGGAATTCTTTTTGCCGCCAATGATTCCACAATACTGTATACGGAGGTATCCAATGACCAAACGATGCGCCGACTCCAACACAAAACTCGACACCGCCCACGACGGGTATTACTACTGTAAAACCGACCGCTATTACATCTGCGAACCGTGTCACAAATCACAACCAACCTGCCCGCATTGCGGAACCACCCTCGCCCATCGCTCCGAGTCCTACCAGAAACGGGCCTTCAAAGACCCCGGCGCACGAGGCCTCCTTGGATTCTAACGTCATTGGCACCTGGCACAATCAACTACTGTACCGGCGGGCGCGGCCGCAATGGCACCGTTGGCCTCGGGTAGCCGCCCGTGGGTGATGTCGGTGCGCTTCATGTACGGGAGTATGAAACACGCTGCTGGGGATCGCGAGGCACGCATTGCTGCTCAATGCACCGTGCTCGTTAGCAGTCACCGCGTTAGTCCGAATCTGTTTGCGGGCTGCTTCCCTTAGAGCCGCGACTACCCGCCCCAGGACACGCGCATTATCGTTGGCGTGAATGACGGCGGCGGGATCACTCCACGGAGAGTCGCAACGCCGTCGTCTTCAAAGAAATCCACCTCCGGAAACGCCTGGCCTACACTGACTTCCGTAGACACGTATACTTGGACTATCCGGATGCGGAACAAGGAATAAATGCAGCAGAAAAAACGATCGTATAGTGACGAACTGAAGAGTGAAGCCGTTAAAATGGTGAATGAGCAGGGGCTATCACAACAGGAGGCCGGGCGGCGATTGTCGATCCCGAAGGGTACTATCGCAAGAATCGAGCTCCCGGAACCTGATGAGACTTTGGTATGACGGAGCCGGCGGGTATGCTCACGCCACAACAGTATGCGATTCGCATCGAACAAGCAGCGAGTCGTCTGGGGCTCTCATTCGTACACCTCACACGCATCGTGGCGTTCGATCAAGCGCTAGATACGGCGTGCTGGGTTTCACCTGCGGAGGACCCCCCTGGCGGTGGGGACCAGCTACTGGGGGGGCCGGCCATAGGCGCCATGGACCTCCACCCGATCGAGATGGTTCTGCC
>CAZNRF010000565.1:0-1879 GCA_964575075.1 uncultured Spirochaeta sp.
GTGGCCGCACCGGAGGGGGCCGCGGAACGGCCCGGGGGACGGGCCGCCGGGAGCGCTCCCCAGGACGCCTCCCCCTGGTGGCGCCCGGCTGTGTCCCTGGGGCTGGGAACGGCGGTTCCCATCGCGGATGATCCGTCGCAGGGGACGCGCTATTCCGGGGTCCTCACCACCGTTCCCGTGGCGCTGCACTTTCCCTTCGGTGGAGAGCTCGGCCTGGAGGCATCGATTCCCGTCGGCCGTATGGGCATTTCGGCGGCGGAAGCACCGTACCCGATCGTGGATACCACCAACCAGTACGGTACCTTCCAGGTTCCGATGGATGCCACGCCGCGGCTCAACCGCATTACCTCGATCGAGGCGGGCTACCGCCTGCGCCGCGAGCAGCGCCTCTCCCTGCGCCCGGCGCTGCGCTACACCTGGGCCGACCTGGAGTTGTGGGCGATCGAAGCGCGCTTGCAGGACGGCGCCTTCCTGGCCCCCGGCGAAGAGCACTTCACCCGGGTGGACCCGGTCCACTTTCTCGGGGTATCAGTGGAAGCCGCCTGGACGCTCCGCCCGGCGCTCACCCTCCGCGCAACGGCGGGCGCCTCCCGCCGGATCTCCGCCGCGGAGGCCACCGTGACCCCGGCCTTTGCCCCAACGGTGGAGGTCGTCTACCCCGACTCGCTGGTGACGCTCGGTGTCGCGGTAACAGTGGCGATGTGAACCCTCGGGCCGCACGGGTGGGCTGGTCTGCGGCCCGCTTCTTCGTGGGAGACTCCGAGAATAGATTGTACGTTATGGGCGGCGAATTCTCTCAACAGATCGCTGTAGTCTGGATTGAACATCATATTTCCCTGACAGGCCAAACAGTCGCACCGTGAGTGGCCAAATTTCCTGAAGCGCGCGCTCGGGCTCTACCCGGTTGGCCGCGGGGTGTTCTCCAGAACGCAGAATGCGCTCGGTCGTTTTCCGGATCATCATAGCTGTATCATACCACTGTGGCGCTCAGTATCGCCAGGCGCCCGTCCTGGGAGGGACGGCTATCGGGCCGGCATGCGCGGGCGAACATGTTGCAATAATGGAAATAATTGGTCGCTGATTCGTCTCGGGAATGACGGCGTAGTTTAGCGTGCCGGCTGCTTCCCCACCGGTGCCGCGTAGACCGCAAACTCATCCTCGCCGTCTACTCCCAGGAGGCGGTCGGTTGCATTCTGGTCGTAGGCGCCGACGGCGCACGTGCCGCAGGCAATGGCCTCACATGCCAGGTACACGTTCTGGCACACGTGCCCGGCGTCCAGCAAGATGAGCCGTGCTGCCTGATGGCCGTACGCCCACTCCGAGCGGTAGGGAATCGCCGTCCAGATAAAACTCACCGCGGCGCCGAAGTTGTGGTTGAGCAGAGCCCGGTCGAGCAGATCTTCCAGGCGGCTCTCAAACTGGTCTTCCGATTTGAGAAAGACCAGGCTGTGATCCAGTGGGAGATAGCGGTAGAGTCCGCGGTCCACGCCGTCCACCCGTTGTACGAACAGATAGGTTTCGAACGGATGCCGGGCGCCACCGGAAGGAACGGTCCGGAAGCTGGCTTTAGTAGTCTGTTTTCGCACCCCCTGGCTCGCCCACAGGAGATAGGCGACCTCATCGAGGCTAAGATTCCCTTTGGAAAACGTGCGATGGCTTGCCCGGCGGGCGATCGCGTCGGTGAGGGTGAGATCCTGGCCGATCGCTTCCTTGAGTATTTCAGGATCCGTGAGTCGGATCACCGGTGCGGCTGGATCGTGGTGCTGTTGTTGGGCCGGCATGGAGCCGCCCCGGCGCTGATCGGTTTCATCACGGTTCAGCTCGGTCCATCTCGATTTCAGATACGCGCGATTGTCCTGCAAGACGTTCTGGTCCATAT
>CAZNRF010000566.1:0-1877 GCA_964575075.1 uncultured Spirochaeta sp.
TCCGCTTCCGCACCAACCAGCAGTCCCAGGTGCTCTTCTGGGTCTCCCAGTGGGGCCCCAACGCGGAGATTCTGGAACCGCAGGAGCTCCGTGAGCGCGCCCGAGAGTGGTTTTCAGGGACGGCGGGGCGGTACGGTTGATTGGGAAACAGCCGTTCCCTTTTATCCCCGTAGCTCTCTGGAAAGATCCTGGAGAAGCTCGGTTGTTTTCTGATAAGCGGTCTGAAAGGTGGCTGATTGGAAGAGCTGCGACGCAGCAGCAGCGATTCGCTGAGCCGCCTCTGCCGGGTCCTCCTCCCCGTCCACAATGGGCGTCATCTCAATCGGTTTACCGCCATCCAGAAGTTGTTGAGAGTGGAACGTCATCCAATCCTTCGGCCGGGTTTTCCGTTTCGTAATGGTCTGAAATGGAAGGTCCGTTCCTCGGAGGTTCCAGACCCGGTCGAGCCATGCTTCGTTCTTTACACCTGCCGCGAACAGGCGCATGTCTGCGTACTTACCCCAGAGATTCACCGATACAACGACATAACCTGCTTGTGAGTCGCGATCAAAACCGATGTCCTTCCAGGCCCCCGGAACGTATTCCACCAGTCCCTTAACAACTCGTTTATCGCCTCGTCGGTCATCGTTGAGCGGGGCAAACGCCGTATCCATGATATCTCCAAGGGCGACAGAGACATCCGTGAGTCCATCCGGACGGTACTGGAATAGCAAATCCAAAGCGTCGCCATACTCCTGATAGATTTTCCGACACTTTTCTTCAATGGAATTGCTCGCAGCGAGCTCGCTCATAAAATCCTCCCTCAATATCGTACTGTAGTGGTGCAGTAAAAGTGCAGGCTCACTCAATATGCTGTTACCCACGCTTTCAACGGCGGTGTCCAGGGCAAGAAGAACGTCACTATAGCGGAGAGGAATCCAACCTGCGTCCTCCGGTTGCTCTTCTTCTTTGGTGAGAAACACGAGAAGCTGCTTGGCCCCTGGGTAATGCTTCTCCAATCGCCTACGGTACTTGAGAAGCTGGTCTTCCGATTGTGTGGCATTGACTTTATTCTCCACAGCCAGGATCCAGGGACTCGAGGTATCGGAATTGTGAATTTCAACCAGAAGGTCAAGACGCTGCCGTTCTCTATACACTCTGACTTCCAGGAAACGGGTTGTAGCAACATCCACTGGGTCGAGAACAGACCGCTCGTCACTATCAGTGATACTTATCAGGAATTCCCGGAGAAAGCGGTCCCCTAATCCATGTGTCCCGTCCGGATCCATGAGCCATGCAAGCATGTTTGAGTGTTTGAGCTCCCGATCCGAGATTCCGAGAACCCGAAAAACGTTAAATTTCCGTGCCTCTCGCTCGAGATCGTGCAATACATGCCTGCCCCGAACAACGAGATCGTTAAGGACCCGATGTTGCCGCTCTTCAGTCTGATCCAAAATTATTGGAGTACGACTCAGATCGCTCAATTTCATCCTCCCACCTGTTTTGTGCGGCAAGAGTAGACGGTACGTAACGTCACAAAATGTCGTTGGCCACCTGCTCGAGGCACGGATTCTATCGGAGATCGATCAGGAATCCTTGCATATGCGCGCTGCGCCGTGAATAGTCTGTCGCCTCCACCCGGCTGACGACGATCTATGTCGTCGCGCTATTGCATACTCTTCCCATGCCGTCATTTGAATACCATTGTGAAGAATCGGAACGCCTCTTTGGACGCCGGTGGGAAGAGGTGCACCGGTGGTTGGACGAGTTTGCCGGACAGGAACCATACGGTTCACGCCACCGGTTTCTCCGTCACCATGAAGAAGGAATACGAGAAGCGGTCGCGAAGTTCGGACCGGATGCTGAGCCGGTAGCTCGCCGCCATATTCTGTCCGACC
>CAZNRF010000567.1:0-1854 GCA_964575075.1 uncultured Spirochaeta sp.
GATGATCGGCGTGTGAATGTACAGGAACTCCCGTTCCTGAAAGAAGCGGTGAACGGCGAAGCTCAGGCGGTTTCGTACGCGCATGACCGCCCCGAACGTGTTGGTTCGTGCCCGAAGGTGGGCCTGATCCCGCAAAAACTCGAAACTGTGGCGTTTCTTCTGGAGCGGATAGGAATCAGCCGGAGCCTCTCCGATTATGGTGAGCTCTGAGCACGCCAGTTCCACCTTCTGTCCCTTTCCCGGGGATTCCACCAGGTGACCCCGGACGTGGACGCTGGCGCCGGTCTGCATCTGATCGATCTGGGGCTGAAGGTTGTGCTGTTCCTTGTCAATAATCGCTTGGAGCCCTTTGAGGCTGGAGCCATCGTTGAGCTCAAAAAAGCAAACCGCCTTGGAGTCTCGCTTGGTTCGTACCCAGGCGTATACGTCAATTAGGTGGTCTGACGGGTCCGACTCCCGCAGGGCGGCGATCCGTGGTCTCTCTGTGTGGTCCATTGCCAATTGGTACCACATGGGGTGGGGTGAGGCAAGTAACCGCCGGTGTTCCGCCACTATCGACACCACCGCCGGCGTTCGATAAGCTCGGGGGTTCATGGCTATCTTCAGCGAAATCGGCCGGCTTCAACGGGTCCTTGTTCATCGACCGGGACCAGAGGTGGAAGAGATGACTCCCTCTACCGCCCACGAGCTTCTCTATAACGAGATCGTTCCGGTTGAGGCGGTGCAGCGCGAACACGACGAGTTGCGGGCGGTGCTGAGCCTGGTCGCGGAGACCGTAGAGCTGGAGGATATCCTCACAGCGGTCGCGGATACCACCACCGGGCGCCGGCGGCTGGCGGAACTCCTCGGAGCACCGGATGCCTGGCGCATGGAGTCGATGATCTCCCGCTGGGAGGGGGCGCCGTCGGAGGCGGTGGTTCGGGACTGTGTCATCGGATTTCGCCGGACGCCCCGGCGCCTGCAGGATCTCGTCGCGAGTGAGCAGTTTGTGACCCCGCCGCTGCCCAATCTGTACTTCACCCGGGACGCCGGTTTTGTGACCTATGGGTGCGCCTATCGCTCCGCGATGGCCAGCCCGGTGCGCGTCGCTGAGACGGGGCTCACGGGGGCGGTCCTGCAGGAGTTGCAGATACCCGTGGACGAATCTCTTGCTCAGCCGTCTGCGGCACGGATGGAAGGGGGCGATGTGTTGGTGCTCGACGCCGATACGCTGCTCATCGGAATGGGACAACGATCAAACGCGGCGGGAATCGATGCGTTGCTGGAACGAGTGGCCGCCGGGCGAGAGGTGCCGCTCACCGCGTACGTGGTGGAATTACCGGACCAGCGCGCTACCATCCACCTGGATATGATCGTCACGGTGGTGGATCACGGTACGCTCCTGGCGTATGAGCCGTACCTTGCCGGGCGAGATGCGCTGGCGGTTCACCGGGTAACGATCGATCCGTATCGAAATGAAGGCCGGGTGGAAACAAAAGAGAGCCTTCTCTCGGCACTGAGAGAAGACGGTCATGACTACCAGGTAATCCCCTGCGGGGGGGCCGACCCGGTGGTGCGTGAGCGGGAGCAGTGGTTCAGCGCCTGCAATAGCGTTGCCTTGCATCCGGGGCTCATCGTAGTGTACCAGAACAATCCGGCCACGTTGGATGCGCTGGCGACAGCAGGATTCTCGATTCGAACCGGACCGGAGGTGATCGCGGGACCCTGGACGATCGTGGATGAAACGGGCACCCCCCTATCCGGTCGTACGGCGGTGGCGGTTCACGGAGTGGAATTAGCTCGTGGCGGCGGCGGTCCTCGCTGTATGACGATGCCGTTAGTAAGGGATAGAGTATGAAAACAGACAACACAAAG
>CAZNRF010000568.1:0-1850 GCA_964575075.1 uncultured Spirochaeta sp.
GAAGGTAAAGGAGTTCAAGATTCTAAAGTAGCTCACGAAAAATCCGGCCCGCGGGCGCGCTATCTCCGGAGGCGAGCCGCTGCATCTTCGGGCCGAGTCAGCACTCCGCCACCCGGACCGAGACGTTTACCGCGAGACCGCCCTGGGAGGTCTCCTTGTAGCGGACGTTCATATCCTGGGCGGTGGCCCACATCGTCTTGACGACGTCGTCGAAGCTAACCTTGGCGGTGTCGGGGTCGCTCTCCATTGCGATGGTTGCCGCGGCGATCGCCTTGATCGCCCCCATGCTGTTGCGCTCGATGCAGGGAATTTGCACGAGCCCGCCGATGGGATCGCAGGTCATGCCGAGATGGTGCTCCATGGCGATCTCGCCGGCCATGAGCGCCTGCCTCGGTGAGCCCCCGATCCCTTCGGTTAAGGCCGCGGCGGCCATTGCCGAGGAGACACCGATTTCCGCCTGGCATCCGCCCATAGCGGCGGAAATGGTGGCACCCCGGCGGAAGATACTCCCTATCACACCGGCGACCAGGAGGAAGTTCTGGATTTCCCGCTCAGAGACTCGCGCTCCGGAAAAACAGAGATAGTACATTATGACCGCCGGGATTACCCCAGCGGAGCCGTTGGTTGGGGCGGTCACGATGCGACCGAAGGAGGCGTTCTCCTCGTTGACCGCCATGGCAAAGGCGCTGATGAGCTTGAGGGTCTTCGAAAAGTCCACCTCCAGCCGCCGGAATCTCTCGATCCACGATTCGGCGCTCTCATCGGCTCCGCCTCCCGTGACACGCTGGACAATTCGTCTTGCCCGCCGTGAGACTTCGAGTCCCCCTGGCAACACGCCGTCGGTAGTGGAGCCGCGAAAGAGGGCTTCCTTCATCACGTTCCAGATCGCATTCACTCCCCGGTGAATATCCTCATCTGACCGGAGGGATCGCTCGTTTTCCCGGACCACGTCGCAAATTCGAAGCCCCTCCCGGTCGCAGAGCTCGAGGAGCTGCTCTCCGGTCTCTGCGGGCCATCTCACACTGACGTTCGCCGCCGCCGGGGTGAGCTCGCCGTCCTTCACCACGAAGCCTCCTCCCACGGAGTAGCAGGTGGACCTCAGGAGCTCATTGCCCTGATTGTCGGTCGCCAGAAAGAGCATGCCGTTCGCGTGGAACGGCAGCCGCTCGTCCATGTGATAGACAATGCTCGTTTCCGGGAGAAAGGGGACGATTCTCGTCCCTCCGAGGAGGATGGCGCCCTGAGACCGCACCTTGCCGGGAAGGCGGTCAACCTCCTCGACCGGCACGGTGACCGGGTCCGCCCCGGAAAGCCCCATCATCACGGCGATGTCGCTTCCGTGCCCCTTTCCGGTGAGGGCGAGAGAGCCGTAGAGGTGGACGTGGAGTGCCGCCGTCCTCTCCATACCGCCGCTCTCCCGGAGATCCCGCACGAACCCTTGCGCGGCGCGCCACGGGCCGAGGGTGTGGCTGCTGGAGGGGCCGATCCCGATTTTGAGCATTTCGAAAACGCTGGTGTATTCCATGTGGGCTCTGCCCTCCGCAGGCGAAACTGACGTGGTTATGGAGAGATCCTACGCCCTTTGGTCCGGGAGAGCAACACGAATCCGCGATTGAAGATTGCCAACGGTTGTCCGCGAGCTCACGAGAGATCCTTAGTCTCCGGGGCCAGTAGAACGGTTACCAGCGCACCCACGCCCCCAATAGTGGCGGTCAATGCCACTGCCGGTCCCAAGGCGATTGCCGCAGTCAGGGCGCCTACCAGAATCGGGCCCGCGGCGTTGCCGAGATCGCCGTAGAGCCGCCAAATGCCGAGGAACTCGGAGACAGCCCCCGGTGGCGCCAGATCCG
>CAZNRF010000569.1:0-1850 GCA_964575075.1 uncultured Spirochaeta sp.
AAGAGCCCCCTTCATTCCCAAGCAGCAGATCATCGTCACCGTCGCGATCGAAATCACCGGACACGGCGTAGGTGGGCTCGAGAGTTGTCAAAGGAGTGCCGTCAACCAGAACATCTTCGGCAGCTGCGATTGTCAGAGGAACCCGAGGACGCATGGTGACGCTGAGTGGTGTCGTTGCACCCGAGGTAACCTCAACAGAGATGTATTCCGTCCTCTTCGTTGGCTCCACTATGCTCAGGGAAACGAACCCCGGCCGCAACCCATCGATCGTACCGTTTCCGTCAAGCGCTTTTTTGCCGGGCCAATCATGAGAGGCATGGATGTATACGTCGGCCTCCGATGAGAGCCCGTCGACCGCAACACCGCCACCCTCAACAAAAGAAGCTCCCAGAGAGTAGGATGCGTCCATCACGACGGTAATCATTGTACCACGGAAACCCTCTACCGGGGTGCCGGTCCAGCCGGTGAAATACCATCCGGCGTCCGCCGCAGCCTTCAGGGTAACAGTGGTTCCTTCGGGATAGGTTGGCCCTGGAGGATCCAGCATAATAACCCCTTCTCCGATGGGAGCAACAGAAAGTGTATGCATCTGCTGAGTAAAATTCGCGGTTATGGTCGCGGGTCCCGCCGTGAGACGAACTTCGGTCGCAGCAGCCGACGCATTGTCGAAATCCACGCCGCTTTCGGCCGTGCTCCAGCCCGAAAATACAAATCCTTCATCAGCCTGTGCCTCCAGCGTCGTTGCTACCCCATGAGGGACGGTCACCGGTGATGTCGCGGGCGAAACTATCGATCCGCCGCTTCCCGCAACGACATCCAGTTGATATTCATTCAGTCCAAATTCAGCGGTCACGGAAAGATCACCGGTTGGCGTGACGGACTCGGGATTACTGCTTCCCGACAAATCTCCAGACCAGCCGGTGAAATGGTAGCCTTCATCCGGAATGGCCGTTAGTTCCACCACCGACCCCGGAGCATAGGCGCTTTGCATCGGTTCACGTTCGACACTGCCGTTTTGAGCCGTGACGGTGATCGTGTAATCGGGCTCAAACAGCGCTTCTACTGTAGCATCACCGGCGGTCAGGGTGACTGAAGTGGATACTGCGTTTGGATCTGCGATGGTTACGCCTTCTCCTGAGGTTACCTCCCAGTGGGAGAAGTGATAGTCGTCCGCGGCAGTCGCCGAAAGGGTGGTTTGTACCCCGTACTCCACGGTTGTCGGTGAAGAGGACGGTTGGGATATGGAACCGCCGGTACCCGCCGCTATGGATAGACTGTACTGTTTCAGGGCGTAATTTGCGGTGACTGTAGCATCTCCGTTGGTAAGTACGACTGATGTAGCGGGCGCGTACACGTCCGCAATAGTCACCCCGTTTCCGGTCACCGTCCACTCCGTGAAGTCATAGCCGGTGTTTTCCTGAGCAACAATAGTGGTGGACGATCCGTGGACGATTGAGACCGGCGAAGTGCTCGGCTGTGATATGGTGCCTCCCGCGGCACTTTCAACACTTAAAGAATAGACCGGCAGGAGCGTTATCGTGCCCGATCCAAGAGTGGACACATAGTCGCGTTCGTAATCGCTGGATACGAATTCAGCCGAGGCAATCTCAATCTGAGCCGAATTCCCTGCACTGAGAGCGCTGCTGAACGTGACGGATGCAACCAGTCCAAACCCGTCGGGAGCCTCGACGGTATCGGTCCCAACCAGGGAATAGTAAAACTCCAGGGTGTCTACATCGCAGGATGCCCCCGTCAGAATAGTTGCACCGTGACAGCAAACCGAACCTCCGTTTGTTGCCAGAATCTGGGCGGTCGCGGGATGGGTCAGGTCGCCCGATGAATGCTCATAT
>CAZNRF010000570.1:0-1845 GCA_964575075.1 uncultured Spirochaeta sp.
ATGGACCTCAAGTTGCTAGGACCCGGATTCTGTTTGGAACGCGTACGGTACGTACGGATCGACATACAGTGCTGAATCCATCTGGAACGAGTACGGGGCCTATGGCTCGCAGTACAGTAGTTATTCTCCGTGGAGTCGATACGGGTCCGACCCACCGGTAATCGTCGATGGATCCGGTGATTTCTATGGATACTTCACGGTAAATCCGTACCATCCGCAACGGACAACGATCGACGCCCTGGTTTGGATCCTCGACAATCACGAGTATGTGCGAGAAAATCTTGATGAGATCAGGGAACAGTTCTGACACCGGAAGCTTGCCAAGTGTGCGGGACGGCTAATCGGCTATTCGGAGGACGGCTCGATGAAGCGAAGAGTGTTTCAACGGCAATTACCGGTGGCAACCAAGCAAGCTTCTCCTCATCAAGCGCCTTTTGAACCGGACAAGGTGTGTCTGGAGAATGGCTGGTACAAGCTATTAGCCGGGAACACGTTCAGAGCCGCGCAGTCACTTCCTCATCGACGTATCGTCGTCAACGCTCTGGCCAAGAATCGTTTAGGCTCTGTGCGTGCGCCGTACGGCCGCGAACCTACCGCGAAACTGACCTCCTCCCAGAACAATCTGCAACACCAGCTCGAGCATCAGCTCCGGGGAAGCCTCGTATCGCTGCGTGAGCTGGTTCTCTCGGCCAAGGGTCGTAAGCGCCTGCTTGGCCGTTACCTGAAGCGTTGGTACGGATCCATTGGCGCGATATTCCGGGGAGTGCTGCGACTCAGCGGTGCAACCGAGCTGCCGCAGACACCGGAGGAGCTGGTTCGACAGATGAATGACAGCCTCGGGCTGGAAGCCGGGCCCTTTTTGTCGCTACTCCACTACCGCAATGGTGAACGGACGGACCCAAACGCTCTTGCCACGGAGTTGCTTATCCGCTTGGAATCGCTGGTGGCGATTGTGGATGCATTCGAAGCAAAAGATGCATAGGATTGTTCGCCCTGTCCGACTCGGCCTCATTCTCTGTGCATGCCTTGGCGCCCTTGCCGGCGTGGCCTTCGCTCAAGATGCCGACCTGCCTCGACCACGGGGCGTGATCAATGACTTCGCGGACGTAATCTCCGCATCCGGCGAGGAGGCAATTCGACGCGATATCGAGGCTATACAGCAAGCTACCCCTGTCGAAATTGCCGTGGCGACCGTGCCCTCCATCGATCCCTACGGGTCCATTGAGCAGTACTCGATTGCTTTGGCCTCCGAATGGGGCATAGGAGGGGAAGAACGCGACACCGGAATTCTCATGATTGTCGCAATGGATGTCCGAAAGGTGAGGATTGAGGTGGGTTGCGGTTTGGAAGGCTCCATACCCGACGGTCGCGCCGGGGCCGCATTGGTCCAAGCCGTTATTCCGCCCTTGGGTCAGGGTGACTACGCCGCGGGATTTCAAGCCGGAATACGTGAGATCGCCGGTATTCTTGAAGAGGAGTACGATGTCGAGATGTCCGGTTCCACCTCCAACACGCAGCGGTCCGTCCGGTCGACTGAAAGGGGGGCACAAGACGAACAAGAAGTCAACTCGTTCCGCGTCAACTGGGAAAGTATAACGCCGAGCGAATTACAGCAGTTGATATCTGAGGGCTTTGAGCTCAACCAGCATGACGGCGACGGCAGGACCCCGTTGATGTTCGACGCAGCATTTAACGAAAACCCGCAGGTCGTCCGGGGCTTGCTGAAGGCCGGTGCCAACCTTGACGCGAGAGACCCATTTGGCGGGACCCCTTTGATGCATGCCGCAGCCAAAAACAGCCCGGAGATCGTGCAGGTCTTGCTGGATGCCGGTGCGAACCTGGAGG
>CAZNRF010000571.1:0-1824 GCA_964575075.1 uncultured Spirochaeta sp.
GCGATGTAAACGTTCCCCCCCGCCGCCGGGCGCCGGCGCGCGGGCGGTGGGGGTTGGCCGTCTTCGGGCAGCTTGGCGAGGAGAACGCCGACGCTCTGGACGAGGGGTACAGGCAGTTCCAGCTCCGTCCCCAAAGATCGTCCCCAAAGATCGGCATGGGGAGGCCTCCAATCGCCGCCCGCTCGTAGATCTCATCCGCTTCGAGCATGGGCGCGCCGAATCAAGACTGTCTAACCGTTCCGGCAAGATATGATAATAGGATAGCATAGCTACCGTACGGTACGGAAAAAGGATGTGTCATGCCTCTGGAACACTTCGGTCCTATCGAATCCGGCGACAAGATTGAGCGCATCATCGGCCTATTGAAGCGGCTGATACTGGAAGGGAAACTCCTACCTGGTACCGAGATCCCCGCTGAACGTGAGCTCGCGGCGCGGCTCAACGTCAGCCGGTACAGTCTTCGTGAAGCGCTACGAGGAGCGGAAGCCCGAGGGCTTGTAGAGCTCCGACAGGGCAAACGCCCACGAATCAGAGCGCCTTCGAGCGATTCGGTCGCGGAAGTCTTTGATATCGCAGTCCAACGATCGAAGGTGCGCCTGACCGACCTTATTGCTGCGAGGATGAGCATCGAGTGCGACATTGCAGCGGTGGTGGCGCAGCACGCCGACGCCACCCTCATTCGTCGGTTGGAACAGAGCATTGAGGAGCTTCGTCTCCACAGCGACGACCTCTCCTACTGCGCGGACAAAGACCTGGAGTTCCACAATGAGCTGGTTGTTGCATCAGGGAACCCGGTCTTCAAAATAATGCTCGATTCAGTTGCGTACCATCTTCGCACATCGCGGCTGGCTACGATACGGCTTACCGGAGTTAGCCGGGCGGTTGTCGGCCACATGAGGATCGTGCGTGCGCTGAAAAACAACGATTCACAAGCTGCTCACGCCGCAATGCACGAGCATCTCGACATGGCGGCGGAGGACATACGCAAGCTCGAAGAGAAGCATGGAGGGACCGCATAGGGGTTGGTAACTCCACAATTTCCGGCCGCGTCATGAGAAGACGCGCCGGAGACTCGCCCCCCTACACCATCGCCTTCACAAACCTCCAGCCCTCCCGCGCCGCCGTTTCCGCGTCGGGCTTCGGGAGGAACTCTCCGGAGACGTAGCCGTGGTAGCCGATCTCCCGAAGGGTATTCAGAAGCTTGTTGAAATCGATGTGCCCGGCGCCGGGGTACCAGCGGTTGGAGTCGGCGACGTGGAAGTGGAAGAGGCGCGGACCGACGTCGCGGATGGATTGGGCCATGTCGGCCTCTTCAATGTTCATGTGGAAGGTGTCGAGGAGCAGTCCCAGGGCCGGAGAGCCGACGCGGTCGATCAGCGCCAGGCCGTCGGCGGCGCAGTTGACCAGGGAGGTTTCGTAACGGTTGATTGCCTCCACGGCAATCCCGACGCCCGCGCCCTCGGCGTGCTGCGCCAGCGGCGTCAGCGCCTCGACGAGCCACGCTTCGGCCTGCTCCTGAGTGACCGTCTTCCAGTGAACACCTCGGACCAGGCCGATTATGACGCGCGCCCCCAGCTCCCCTGCAAGGTCAATGTGACCGCGCACCCGCTCCACCGCAGCTTTGCGCACATCCTCATCGACATGGGTGAATGAGAGTCCGTCTTCTCCCCAGGCCTGGCCGGTACCGATGGCGGGGATCTCGAGGCCCCGGGTCGCGGTGAGCCGCCGGATCTCGGCGGCCGCCAACAGAGAGGGATCGCGCACCGCCAGCTCCACCCCGTCGTAGCCGATTGCCGCCAGAGTATCCAGGTTGCCCTCCATGCT
>CAZNRF010000572.1:0-1822 GCA_964575075.1 uncultured Spirochaeta sp.
TGCAGGTTAGCCGTCATCTCAAGCACGTTCTCAGGAACCGTAACAATGGCAAATACCAGAATATCGTCCGGATCTGGTGCGCCAAGCTCTTCAATATCCGAGTCTGGTACCTCAAGCACATAGTCCGAGCGAAACAGATATGGGTTGATGAGTAAAAAGGAGATGTCCACATCCTGCAAGCTCTGCAACCAATAGAATGGACGTTGCGTTGCGTCGAGTAATGCAAACTCGGTATGACCTTCAAAACCAAAGAGGCCGTTGGAAAACCGTATAAGCTGTTTGTCCTCAATCTCACAGCTTCCAAGAGCCTTGCTCTGAATACGCAGCATATTTCCCTACCTATCTCAAGAAGTCAAGCAATGTGGGCTGCAACACGCGAGAAGCCGCAGAGAGCGCTGCTCGATGGGTGTGTTCAAGCATTCTGAGGTCGGTGATTGCCTCGGCCAGATCTACGTCTAGTTCGTTGGACTTTCGGCGGGCTACCTCCGGTATATCGTACTGCTCTGTGCGCTGATAAATGAACTCCAGGCGCTGTGATTGAGCACCAAGGTCTCCTAGTCGCGCTAACATGGTGTTCAGTCCTGAATCGACCCCGCCAAGGGCGGCCCCGCCAACGGCTTCCTGGTCACCCGCATACAAGGCATCACGCAGCGAGATCACTACATCAAACATCGAACCACCAAAATGGTCGGCCGACGGAGCAATGTTTGCCGGAGGACGCTGTGCTGAGTCAGTAATGACACCCAGGTCTTGCAACACTGTACCGCTGGAATCCTCCAACCACAGCTGGTGCGGAGTGGTCGTTTCCAACGAAAGCGAGTTCTGAACCGGGTCAAGCCGTGCTCGCAACGAAAGCCCGGCGTCGTTTATCTTTCCTATTACCGCGCCGACCGTATCGCCTTCGGTAAGATTGATCTCACGGCCATTTATGCGAACGACACTGTCCTGCTGCACCTGGTAGCCTCCAGCGTCTACGGTAGAAATGATGGTCTGGTTTTCTGCCCAGAACACCTCGTTGCCAGGAAAGTTGAGCTGCATGTGAGCGTTCTCGGATACCTCTGTTGTTTTTACGTTGATGTCGCCGACGTACTCGACACCAGTAATGCGTCCGCCCTCAGCGCCCGGTACGTTTCCCTCTACGACCCGAAACGGCTCTGTCCGGGTACGTGTCCCGGCAAAGACCATGCTACCATCACCGTTCTTAGAGTTACCCAGGTTCACGAACTCCTTAAGCAGTTCGTCCACCTCTGCTGCCATGGCTCGCATGTCGTCCGGCGTGTAGGTGCCGTTTGCACCCTGAACCGCAATCTCGCGAATTCGCTGCAGCATATCTACGCCCTGTCGCACCTGCCCTTCGGTGAAGCGATGGTTGCTCTGGGCAAACTCAATGTTCTCACTATATCGCTCCAGTCGAGTCTGAAATGACTTGAAGCGGGTACCGTGGGCTGCCGCTATGGGGTCGTCTCGAAGCGACTGTACCTTACTCTGGGTGCCAATCTGATCTCGCGTACGAGCCATCTCGTACTCACGGCGCCGCATGTGAAACTGCATGTTTTCATGTGTCAGATTATTACTTATGCGTTGCATAGACTATTAGACTCCCATCCTGTTGATAATGACATCGAGCATTTGGTCCACCTGGTTGCCGAACCGCGCGGCGGCGTTGTACCCAGGCTGGAACCGAATCATGTCGGCAAGTTGTTCATCGATATTGACGCCACTGATTGACTCGCGCATTTCGCGCAGTTCTTTCATGAGGAGGTTCTGTGTCTCAAGGGCGATTTTGGAATCCTTGCCCTTAAGCCCAATCTCAGCGACGCTG
>CAZNRF010000573.1:0-1818 GCA_964575075.1 uncultured Spirochaeta sp.
GCGCCCACCCCCCATAACGCCCAGGAAATGGCGAACGTTAGTACGAAGAATCCCACCACGCGTTTTTTCAGTGGCCTTGAGGAGGACATGTGGTAGGACATATTCTCATATTGCAAATAATTCCCCCCAGGAACGTGTAATCAATCACCAGGGCTCTCGTCAGCGCCAGTCGAACTCCCCCAAAAGCTAAGTCGTAGAATATAGACGTCCTATACATGTCTGTCAATCGTGTACATGTCTGTCAATCGTGCGCGTTGACTCATGAAAAATCTTACCATTGGGAGACCGTGCCTCATCCAAAAATCTTACCCTGAGCGATACTCCTTTCAATCGATTTGAAAGGAACGCACATGGGGCTAACGATGAGACAGAAGAAGGCACTCACCAATGAAATCGCTGTTCGATATCGGGGCGAATCCAGGAAAGGCAAACAGGCGATTCTCGATGAGTTCTGCCGGTCCACCGGGTATCATCGCAAGTATGCGATGCAGCTTTTGAATAGCTGGGGAAAGAAAAAGATCGCTATCGTGGAAGGCGAGGCAGTTGCGTTCGTTGTCGGCGAGCCGCGGAAACCAAGGAAGCGCATCCGAGAGCGGTTCTATGACGGGCCGGTTCAAAGAGCACTGCGGAAGCTGTGGGAGCTATTCGACTATCAGTGTAGTAAACGGCTGGTTGTGCTCATGCGTACGAACATGGAGGTACTAAAGGCGCAACCGGAGCTCGAGGTCGAGGAAACTGTGGCGGCGAAGCTCTGTGAGATCAGTGCATCTACGGTGGACAGGCTGCTGGCACCGGAACGACGGAAACTGCAGATCAAGGGCCGCAGTCATACGAAGCATGGCCCGCTACTGAAACATCAAATACCGGTGAGAACCCATTCTACGTGGGATGAGCGGCTTCACGGCTATTTTTGAGCTGGATACCGTCCAGCACGGCGGTGGAAGTGCCTCAGGGGAGTATTGTGCGACGCTGACGGCCACAGATGTCTTCTCCGGATGGACCGAACTTCGTGCGCTCGGAAACCGTGCTCACCGGTGGGTTAAGGAGCGCGTTGTGGAAATACGCTCCGGGCTGCCATTTCCCTTCTTGGGCGTGGACAGTGATAACGGTGGTGAGTTCATCAACAAGACGCTCTTGGCTTACTGCAATGACACCGGCGTTACCTTCACCCGCGGACGTCCGTACCGGAAAAACGACAACTGTTTCGTCGAACAGAAGAATGATATCGCCGTCAGGCGTAATGTCGGCTACTATCGCTTTGACACCGATGCTGAATACGAAGCGCTTGTCGAGGTCTATAAGCACCTGTGCCCACTCTTGAATTACTTCTATGCATCGGTAAAACTCGTGAAGAAGATCCGAACAGGTCCCCGGGTGAAGAAGGTCTATGAGGCACCGAAGCCGCCGTACCAGCGACTACTCGACTCGCCTGATGTCCCCGAGGAGACGAAGGCCGAACTGCGGCGCAGAGCAGGCCAACTGCATATCGTTAAACAGAAACGTCTCGTCGACGAGGCGATTGCAAAACTACTTCGGATTCAGGAGGACAAGAACCAACAGGAACTGCCGGTCTCAGGTTCTTTCACCAAGACCTCGGGTGAGATTCCTGAATGAGGCATACGCTACTTTCGGTAAGATTTCTACGTGAGGCAATACGCCCGTCGCCAACGCTCCCGTTGGGTATCGACAGGCCGTGCAGCGCGAGGTTCTTGACAATCCGATCCACAGGTATCTGCAGCCGGTACTTGCGGATGATGATATGCATCCACACCGAGGCGCCGTAGCGGCTGTGGGGGATCAGTTTCGCCGGCCCCGCCG
>CAZNRF010000574.1:0-1809 GCA_964575075.1 uncultured Spirochaeta sp.
CTCGCCAAGTCTTCCACTACGTGTTGAACAAGCCGACCCGCCTCATCGCCGGAGAGGTACACGGAGGCGATCCGGTTAAGCCATTCCTGCCGCTGGGCACTCTGCTTCAGCGCTTCCTCATGGAGCTTTCGCTCGCTAATGTCTCGCGCAACGCCCTGAAACCCTTCCAGCGTGCCGTCCTCGGCGCGCAGCACCGTACCCTCGATGCTCACCGGTACGGTTCCCCCTGCCCGGGTAGTCACATCCGCTTCGACGGAGAATTCATCGGCTGAGGATCGCCGTTTCACCGCTCCTGCCACCGCACGCCGGACGGTTCGATACGACGGGGGATCGAAATGGTCCGTTACGCGAGAGCCGATCCACTGATCGTGATGGTATCCGGTAATCGATTCGATTGCCGGGTTTATATACCGCACGCGCAGGTCTCGCGAAACGAGCCAGATCACGTCCAGGGTATTCTCCGACAGCAGCCGGTACAGCGCCTCTCGTTCCCGCAGCTCTTCCGTGCGTCGGGCAACCTCCTTGCGCAGTAATCGAACCCACAGCAGGGCGCCGGCAAGCAGGATCAGAATAGGAGTCACCACCAGGGCAACGGTGCGCAAGACCCGCATCGGGTCAACCCGGCTCGGCACGTACGCACCAAACCATCGATCGTACAGCTCCCGGTATTCGCCGGATTCCTCAAGCACCGCCAATCCCTCGCTGAAATACGACAACAGCCGCCCGTTTCCTTCCTGAACGGCAAATCCGTAGTCATAGGACGCCAGCTGCTCTCGACCTACCACCAGGTTTGCCCAACCGTGGCGATCTATGAGATACATCGCGGTGAGGCGGCTGCCGAGGGCGTAATCGGCATCACCCTCCGCCACGCGCCGCAGGGCTTCTTCCTGGGAGTCGACCACGACCAGCTGCTCGTTTAGACCTTGGTCCAGCGCGAACTCGTGCATCATATCACCATCTTGCACCGCCACGACGCTTCCCCGCAGTGCCTCGATCGTCTTCGGAACTACGGCAGATCCGTCCCTCCGGGCGATCACCACGTTGTGGTGGACCGTATGGGCGGGAGAGAAGTCGAACCGCCGGTCCCGTTCAGCCGAGTACATCATTCCCTGAATGAGATCGATCTCGTCGCGCTCCAACTTGTCCACCACCTGATTCCATGGGCCCAGCCGAAACTCAACGGTGAGCCCCAACTCCCGAGCGATCGCCCGGATGAGATCCACATTGAAGCCGTCCGGCTCCCCCTCCTCATTGATAAACTCAAACGGCGGGTAGTTGGAGTCGCCTCCCACCACGATCGGCCGAGACGGAAGCTCCATCGGGGCAAACCAGTCCGTTTGGAGGCGGCGAAACGTCCCGTCCGCTACGATGAGGGAGAGCCCCTCGTTGAGCTGCGCCAGGAGCTCTTTGTCCCCCTCGGTTACGGCGAAACAAAAATCCTGCGTAAACTGCGGGATCGGTTCGTCCAGGAGTTTGAGGTCCGGGAAATCACCCTCCTGCAATAGCCGACGGGCAACCAGCCGTTGGATGACGACCGCGTCGGTGTGTCCATCGCGCAGTAGCTCCAGGGCATCGTGAAAGGTGTCGGTGGGTACGATATCGAACTCACGCTCGCTGCGTTGCAGAAACTCTTCTGCGTTGTCGCCCTTCATCACCGAGATGCGCCGTCCCACGAGGTCGGCGAGCTCGGTTACATCGGAGGCATCCTCACGCACCACGATCCCCCCATGCAAAGACAGATACGGCACGGTAAAGTCGAACACCTCTTCCCGCTCGGGAGTCCGCCCCACCAGCGGCAGCGCATCCAGC
>CAZNRF010000575.1:0-1796 GCA_964575075.1 uncultured Spirochaeta sp.
GAGCCTGTCTTCGGCACGCGGGCCGATATGGATCGGCTCATCGCCGCGGCACATGATCAGGGCATCCGGGTGCTTCTGGACTTGGTCTTCAATCACTCCAGCGATCGCCACCGGTGGTTCGAGGAATCGGTACGCGATCCCGCGGGGCCCTACGGCGAATACTACATCTGGCGAGACGCGCCGGGTCTCGAGGCACTTCCGAACAACTGGCGGAGTTTCTTCACCGGCCCAGCCTGGACGTGGTCACCCGAGCGGGGCCAATACTACCTCCATCTGTTTGCCCCGGAGCAACCGGATCTCAACTGGGACAACCCAGCGGTCCGGGAAGAGTTGGCTGAAATCGCGAACTTCTGGCTGGACCGCGGGGTCGATGGTTTCCGAATGGACGTCATTAACTTTATCGCCAAGGTGGACGGGTTACCGTCGATCGATGCCGGGGCTCCGGGGGCGTACATCGACCACGATCGAATGGTGCGCTACCTGCAGGAGTTCCGCAGTCGCCTGCACCGCCGGGAGGAGATCGTCCTGGTGGGAGAGACGCCGCATATCTCGTATGAGCGGGCCCGGCAGCTCACGGCAGCGGAAGGTGGTGCGCTGGACATGGTGCTGCTCTTTGACCACCTGGAGATAGACCATGGACCCGACGGCCGGTGGCAGCCGGCGCAGTGGACGCCGGAACAATTGGCCCAGGTCATAGCGGCTCAGCAAACCGCCCTGGCAAACAGCTCCTGGCCAAGCTTGTACATGGGCAATCATGACCAACCCCGCATCGTTTCTCGCTACGGCGATGACGGGGCATTTCGGTTTGCCTCCGCCACCGCCCTGGCCACGCTCTTTTACCTGCAGCGGGGCACCCCGATCGTGTACCAGGGCGACGAGATCGGCATGGCCAACTATCCACTGCACGACCCCTCGCAGATCGTAGATATCGAAAGCGGCAACGCCTACCGGGCCTTGGTTGACGCAGGGATTGACGCTCATGAGGCACTCCGCCGGGTCGCGAGAAACGCCCGTGATAACAGCCGCTCTCCTATGCAGTGGGATGAATCTCCCGACGACACCTGGTGGTATCCGCTCAACCCCGACCACCGGGAATGGAACGTGAAGGCTCAACGCAACGGATCGGCGAGAGAGTCGGTACTTCCCTTTTACCAGCGGTTGTTGTCCCTGCGCGCTGCGCACGATGCGCTCCGAGGAGGATCCTTTGAACTGATTGCCGGCACCGCTTCGTGTATCGCGTTTCGCAGAATGGCCCCGTCCGAGACGATCACCGTCGTGGTAAATCTCTCGTCTCAAGAAGCCGCGGTTCCGCCGGAGGTGATCGATACGGTGAGCCGCACCGGCATCGCACGGGTCATTCTGACGAATGCAGACCTCCCCGGGGCACAACAGCAGAGGTCCGTTGTTTCCGCCCTCGCTCCGTGGGAGGCTCGGGTCCTCTTGCAGAACAACAACGATTCCACAAGAATTGAATAGATAGTGAATTCGGAGAATCAACACGGGCTGCTGCGCGCTACCGGGATTGTGGTGATCATCGTGACCGTTCTCACGCTGGCGGCGCTGTTTATCCCGGTACGGCGTGCGCTCATTCGCGAGATCGATCAGCGCTCTGGCCTTGAGGCACAACTCATTTACAGCACCGTCTCCGCCCACCTGGCTCAGGCGGTCCAATTCGCCTCTCAAATTACGAGTAGAACCCAGATTCGGCGGGAGATGCTACGCTACGCTCATTTATGTATATGCCGGGAGAGCTACCGGGCTCCTGCCCAACTCCGCCCGGCCGACGCAGGGCGGGC
>CAZNRF010000576.1:0-1795 GCA_964575075.1 uncultured Spirochaeta sp.
GCGAAACCCGCGGAACTCCGCGCGGTGGGCTTCCTCATCGCCCAGCAGTTCGACCGCCCCCAGCTCGACCGGCTGTGCGAGCTCACCAGCCGCACCCGGCGCGTGGCCAAGACCCGGGGAGGCTCCCTGTTCCTGCAGGATCTGCTCGCGGAAAAGCGCGCCATGCTCTACTTCAGCCAGCCCTCCAGCCGCACCTTTCTCTCCTTCTACGCAGCCTGCCAGATCCTGGGCCTGAAACCCGCCGAGGTGCGCGACCCCGCTACCTCCAGTGAACTCAAGGGCGAGACCGCCGAGGATTCCGTTCGCACCTTCAGCTCCTACTTCGATCTCATCATCATGCGCCACCACCAGGGAGGGTTCGCCGAGCGTATCGCCTGGCTGCTCTCCAACACGGAACGCCTGGTGCCCGTCATCAATGCCGGATCCGGACACGACCAGCACCCCACCCAGGCCCTGCTCGACGTCTACACGCTGCAGCGCAGCTTCGACCAGCGCGGCGGCATCGACGGCAAGACGGTGGCCTTCGTGGGCGACCTCGCCCGGGGTCGAACCGTGCGCTCCCTGTCCCTGCTGCTCGCGCTCTACCGCGACGTGCGCCTGCTCTTCTGCGCCCCCGACAGCCTCCAGATCGGACAGGACATCCTCGACCAGCTCGAGGCCGCCGGCGTGCCCTGCGAACTGACCGGCGACTTCGACGGCATGGTGCCGCGAGCAGACGCCATCTACATGACCCGCATCCAGGACGAGTGGGATACGGACGGCGAGCGCGGACGCATCGACACCCCCGCGACCGGTGGCCGCGACCGTGCGTTGGTGTCTCCGATAGACGAGAGTCTTGTCGGAATCCGAATAGAGGACGAGGCAGAATCAATCACTATCAGAAACTACGAGCTTGAAGGCGGGCGAAGCGGTATCGTCGCTGATTTTGAGTGGATGGTGTATCGCATCGACGGTCTGGTGATCGAGAATGTGTGGATTCATGGGACCAGCTACTACGGTATGCGTATCACCGCGCGTCAGCGCTGGCGCTTCATCGAGGGTGGTGAAGGACGTCAGTTCTATCGCTTTGTAGAGGGCGGTGAACCTCGTGTAGGAAGCACTGAACCGATAGAGCTTCGGTCACAGACGTATACCAACATATACGTGCGCGACAGCCTCTTTGAGAATAATGCATTTGCCGATGAAGAGACCAATCAGGGATACGGCAATGTGCTGATTCAGGGTGTGCGTGGCGGAGTAATAGAACGCTCGCGCTTCATCGACGCGCCCTACTGGGGACTCGACGCCTTGATGTCGCATGATCTGATTTTCCGCAACAACATCTTTGGATTCTCTCCCGGAATCCGTGAACGACAGCCCCGATTCCGCGATTGGCCAACCGTCGGCCTGGAGGTCAACGGCGGAACCGGAAATCGAGTGTACAACAACCTCTTTGTTGGCGGTGAGGCAGGAATCTTCGCAAGTCTCTTCAGTGAAGATTTTGTCACTACTGAAGTATCTGTTGACATACAGAACAATCTTTTTTACGACAACATCACCTCGATTTCCCGCTTTCCTCTGTCCAACTGGCTGGAGTCCGGTGACGTGGAGCCAAACTGGGTTATGTGGTACGCGCCTGTCGGAGGGTTCGATGTGGATCGGCGCGAGTCCAACAACATGATGGACACCGGGGTCAACGTAGAAATTGACGGATCGCAATTCCTGGCTGGCGACCCTGAGTTTTTCGGTGAGAACAATCAGATTCTCGGATCAGAGGAGATCGGATTTGTGGACCCACAAGCGTTTGATTTCAGGC
>CAZNRF010000577.1:0-1790 GCA_964575075.1 uncultured Spirochaeta sp.
AAAGCAGTTCCGTACCGCGGCACGGGAATATGCGCTTTCCCGTATCGGTGATCCAGCGGTTATTGACGCGAATCGGCGACTCCTGTTGACCGCCGCGTCGGGTTCCTCGCAGTTTTCGAAGGATTCGGAAGGTCGAGGGAAAGACTCATGAAGCAGGTCCTGCAGAGCCTGAGTAACGGCAAGACTCGCGTCGCGGAAGTACCTCGTCCAGGCGTATCCGGAAACACCATATCGGTTACATCGATTTTGAGCCTATTGTCGACTGGTACCGAGCGCATGCTCGTCGATTTCGGTAAAGCCTCCTTCATCGACAAAGCTCGCCAGCAACCGGACAAAGTCAAAATGGTCCTGGAAAAGATTCGCACCGACGGCCTCGGCCCCACCCTGGACACCGTTCGCAACAAACTGGACCAACCACTCCCCATGGGCTACTGCAACGTGGGAACCGTTACCGAGGTCGGCAAAGGTGTGACCGGATTCTCCGTTGGGGACCGCGTAGCATCCAACGGTCACCACGCCGAGGTTGTAGTGGTGCCCCAGAATCTCTGCGCCCGAATACCCGACACCGTAAGCGATGAAGCCGCCGCGTTTACCGTCGTTGCTTCCATTGGCCTGCAGGGAATCCGCCTGGTCCAGCCAACCCTCGGCGAGACCGTCGTTGTAACCGGCCTCGGCCTGATCGGACTTCTGACCGTCCAGCTCCTGAGGGCGCACGGGTGTCACGTTATCGGAGTTGACCCAGATCCCGCCCGTACAGCCCTGGCACGGCAGTTTGGCGCCCACACCGTGGAACTCTCAGCTGGAGAAGACCCCGTTGACGCCGCCATGACATATACCCGTGGACGTGGTGTAGATGCAGTCATCATCACCGCATCCACCAAGAGTAACCAGCCGGTCTCCCAGGCGGCAAAGATGTGCCGCAAGCGTGGGCGGATCGTCTTGGTCGGAGTGACGGGGCTGGAGCTCTCCCGGGCTGACTTCTACCAGAAGGAACTCTCCTTCCAGGTATCCTGCTCCTACGGTCCCGGCCGCTACGACCCGGAATACGAAGAGAAAGGTCACGACTACCCCATCGGCTTTGTCCGCTGGACCGAGCAGCGCAACTTTGAAGCAATATTGGAGATGATGGCCGACGGCCGCCTGGACGTGGAGCCCCTGATTACCCACCGTTTTTCCCTGGACGACGCCACCAGGGCCTACGAGGTAGTGGCGGGTAGTGAGCCCTCCCTGGGAATACTCCTTGAGTACCCACAGACAGCCGAGCGCCATCGTGAGGAGCGGACGGTACGGTACGACGTGCCTCCCAAGAAGGGCGAGGCCAACGGTGCGGTGATCGGCGCGGGAAACTAAGCCGGAGCCGGGCTGATTCCGGCCTTCAAATCCGCCGGTGCCAATCTGGTTTCCGTTGCCTCCTCCGCTGGCGTCCCCGGCGTGCACCTCGCGCGAAAGTTCGGCTTTGCCGAGACCACCACCGACACGGATGCACTCTTTGCCCGGGATGATCTTGATACCATCGTTGTCGCCACGCGGCACAACAGCCACGCCGCCCTTGCGCTGCGTACCCTGGAAGCAGGCAAGCACCTCTTTGTGGAGAAGCCGCTCTGCCTCACCCTGGAAGACTTATCAAGCATTGAGTCAGCCTACCAGGACACACCGGAACGAGCGGTAGTGATGGTCGGATTCAACCGCCGCTTTGCCCCGCACGTGCAGAAAATCCATGCTCTGATTGGGGCCGTTTCCCAACCCAAGACCTTCGTCATGACAGTCAACGCCGGGGTAATCCCCCCCGA
>CAZNRF010000578.1:0-1788 GCA_964575075.1 uncultured Spirochaeta sp.
TGGCCGGCGGGGAAAAAACTAATTTGAAAGGAGAGATACCAGGCTGCGGAAAGAGGCGCTCCGGTACTGGTCCATCGGGAAGAAGATTGGAAAGAAAGGGATGGGCGCTGCCCTGGCCCCCGGGCGCGTCGGGGGCCACTCTGATTCTGACGGGAAAGCGGGCGTCGTGTTCAATCCATTCCGCGGCGTAGGCGAAGCGGAAGCCACCGCGCCCGTCCGGTTCAAGAGACCCGACCCGCCGGTCGCGAAACGAGACGTTCATGAGCCTGTTCCCGGAACATCAACGTACAGCCGGATGTTCATCGCCCGCAGAACCTGCATCACCCGGGAAAACTCCGACGTTTCCTTTCCGCGCTCCAGATTTGAGAGAAAATGCACGCTCACCCCACACAGTCCGGCCGCAACAGCCTGGCTGATTCCCTGCCGTTTGCGCTCGGTGCGGATCACACCACCAAGATCGGTCACCGATTCAATCCTGATCAGCCGCGTGTCATTCATGTTCATGAAAATAGCATCTCCCAACTGCCGTATGCCAGACCGATTTTCATTTCCATGAATATTCTACCCTGAATCCCGACACAACGCCATCATCTTTCATGTTCATGAATAGTTTTCAGCTGCCGCGTAGCGCAGTTGGTCATTGCACGGTGCAAATCGGCCGGCACCGTGCGGAGTCAGGCCGGCCGGCGCCCCCCGTAGAAAAGTGCACACAAAAAGTGCACACCCCGGCGAGCGGGCAACACAAATTGTTTGCACAATTCTACGGGCCGCACGTCGTGAAGAAGGTCAGCGCGCCGTAAAGTAGCGGCACTCCCGCACCTGACGCGAGCAGCGACGACTGCGAAGCGGCGTCGCGACCAGCCCCGGAGGCGTTATCCGAGGCCCCCGCCGGCACCCAGGAGCTTCATCGCCTGGTAGTTGCCCGCCACGCCCGCGGCAAAGCGAACGGCACCAAGTGATTCCGGCAATCCTCCAGGGCAGCGAAGTCGGTCACCGTCGGGCCTGAAGGTATCTTCCCGACTGTAGACCGCCACGGTGAGCTCCGGGGAGCTACCGTCGCCGTGGGCACGTCGTAGAACGGCACGATCTCGGAGCTGCCAGCAAGCGCCGCCGCGGTCAAAGGCGACGATGTCGGGTAAGTTCACGAGTTCCTCCGATATACTTCGCGGCGATGACCAATGCGAACCACCAAGATCACAAGTTCCTGATCGCGAATCTCGTACACTATCCGGTAGGTCCCGACACGGATACGACGCAGGCCGGAGAACTCACCTTTGAGCACGCTTCCGGCGCTCGGATTATCGCTGAGCTGGTCAATCCGGTCGATGATGCGTTGGCGTTCGGGACGGTTGATTCGTGCCAACGCCTTGGCCGCGCTTTGCTTAATCCTGATCGAGTAACTCACGGCGTACCATTTCCCAGTCCAGGACAGGGTCGGCTGGATCACGGAGTACCGAGACGGCTGCGCGGATGTCCTCGAAGTCATCGAGGTAATACTCCACCGCCTGTCGAATCACATCAGCCCTGGTGCGGCGGAGACTGGTTGCCGCAGCATCGAGCTCCGCTAACAAATCATCGGGAATACGTGCTGTAATCTGGCTCATGACATCTCCTGACTTCATTGTAATGTCACATAGGCAAAAAGAAAAGGCGCGGATGTGTCGTCCGCGCCTTCAGCAACGTCTCTCAATACCGGTATCGGTTATCGGACCGGTCCGTTCTCCCAATACCACGCCCAGGTCTTTTCGATCCCCTCGCGAATGGTGACGTCCGTACCGGTTCCCACGT
>CAZNRF010000579.1:0-1780 GCA_964575075.1 uncultured Spirochaeta sp.
AGATCGAAGCGGTTATCGAGCAAGCGGTGGGTGATGCCGATCGGCGGGGCATCCACGGCAAAGACGTGACGCCGTTTCTGCTGGCGCGGATCGTGGAACTCACCGGCGGCAAATCGCTGGAGGCCAACATCGCCCTGGTGAAGAACAACGCTCGCCTGGCGGCAGAGATCGCCGCGGCTGTCACCGGTACCTGATCCGAAACCGTCCGGTGCGGCGCAGCCACGAGGACCACGCCGATTAGACAGTAAACCGCGCCCCGTGGTAGATTCGAGACCAAGGAGACCACCATGCTGCAAGATTTGACCGCCCCGCTGAAACAACTGAAAGAAGACGTCCACTCCACCTGGAGGTATCTTTGACCCGGATGAGGTCAGAGCCCAGATAGCAGACAAAGAAGCGGCCTCCGCGGACCCGGAGTTCTGGAACGATCGGGAAAAGGCGGAGGCTACGATGACCGAAATCAAGCGCCTCCGGGACACGATCGAGCCCTGGGAAGCGCTCATCGAAAAACTCGACGATGCCGAGGCGTTGCTGGAGTTGGCGCTTGAAGAAGGCGATGAGTCGCAGGAGGCGGAGATTCGGTCCGCCCTGGATTCCGCCCTGCAGGCGTACGAAAAGCTCCAGCTGAAACAGCTCCTCAGCGGTGAGGCGGATACCTCCAACGCGTTTCTCACGATCCACTCCGGCGCCGGCGGCACTGAGGCCAACGATTGGGCGAGCATGCTCTACCGCATGTACACCCGGTGGCTGGACGCCCATGAGTTTAAACGGGAATTAATCGACCTCCAGGAGGCGGAAGGGGGCATCAAGTCGGTGACGCTCGAGGTGACCGGTCCCTACGCCTTTGGGTACCTCAAAGCGGAGGCGGGAATTCACCGCCTGGTGCGGATCAGCCCCTTCGATTCCAGCGGCCGGCGGCATACCTCCTTTGCGTCGGTGCACGTGGCTCCCGTTATCGACGACACGATCGAGGTGGAGCTCAAAATGGAGGAGATCCGCGTCGATACCTACCGCGCCAGCGGCGCCGGCGGCCAGCACGTCAACAAGACCGACTCGGCGGTGCGGATGACCCACATTCCTACGGGGATCGTGGTGCAGTGTCAGAACGAGCGTAGTCAGCACAAGAACCGCGCTACCGCCCAGAAGATGCTCAAATCCCACCTCTACGAGTACTACCGCCAACAGCAGCAGGCGGAGCAGGAGGCGAAGGCGATCGAGAAAAAGGAGATCGGCTGGGGCAGCCAGATCCGCTCCTACGTCTTTCAACCGTACACGATGGTGAAGGATCTGCGCACCGGTATGGAAACGGGCAACGTCCAGGGTGTCATGGACGGGGACCTGGATTCCTTTATCGAGGCCTATCTCAAGTATGAGGCTGGACAAAGCGTCTCCGCCTAAACCGTCCCGAGCGGTCTTGCTGGTGGGTCTGGCGGTACTTGTTGCCGCCGCCGCGTCTGCCCGGGGAAGTGCCGAGGAAGAGCGCCTCCGAGAGCGCGGGCGACTGCTGTCGGAGTTGTCCCCACAGGAGCTTACGTACTCCGTAGCGATCGGCGCGGTAGTGGCCCCGGAGATTCAGGATCGCGAGCGCAGTACGGTGCGCTCCTACGGCGAGGTGCTCCGGGATATATCCACCGGCCCGCCGACGCGATACCTGGATGAAGCCGCCCGGCGAGGTCTGGCGGAAGAGCAACTCACCCGGCGCCGGCGCGAGCTTCTTCGGCAGATCGATAATCGTCGTGCCACCCTCGACCGACGTCGCCTGGAGCGAACGAGCGGTCGG
>CAZNRF010000580.1:0-1777 GCA_964575075.1 uncultured Spirochaeta sp.
CCCGCACGGTTGCCGGAGCTTCCCATCGGTCGCCGATTCGATCCCCGAAACCTCCGCCCGGTAGGGGAATGGTGGGTACGCCCTGGGTGACCGCGGTTCGTATCGCGCCGTTGCGGCGATCCGCCAGGATCCGCTCGCCGTCGAAACGTATCGCCACCGGGCGCCGGTCATCCACCCGGGTGGCGATGGTGCGCATATCTCGGAGGGTGTTCTCGGACTCCAGATACTCTCCACGATATCCGCCGTCGCTGTCCTGATTGAGCCAGAGCCGCGACTCCCGTTGTACGTGCCCTTGGTATCGGCCGCCGGCGCGAACGGTAAAATTGTGGCGCTGCACCACTTCCAGCTGTTGTCCGATACGTAGCGGCGCCGCAGATTCCTGTGCGACGGCAGCCGTACTCGTCAGCACGAGCATGAACGCTCCAAGCGCGGCCACGCTCCGGGATCCCGACGATCGGCGGGGCCCACGCGGCTGAGGCCCCCTCATTACTCGAACGCTCCATTACCCGCGTCTCGGACGCTGCGAACTTTCACCTCAGCCCGGTTGTACACGGTCGAGTATGGAGCGATGCTGGAGGTGCTCCACGCGTTTCCGCCGATGATGCTGTCATGACCAACAACCGTTTCTCCCCCGAGAATCGTCGCGTTGGCGTAGATAATCACGCGGTCCTCGATGGTGGGGTGTCGCTTCGTGCTCTGCATGTCCTTTGCAACACTCAGCGCGCCCAGGGTCACCCCCTGGTATAACTTCACGTTGTGCCCGATCTCAGTGGTCTCTCCGATAACGATTCCCGTCGCGTGATCGATGAAAAACGAGCGGCCGATGTGCGCCCCGGGGTGAATATCCACGCCGGTGCGGCGGTGGGCGTACTCGGTAATGATCCGCGGGAACACCGGTACTCTCAGCCGGTAAAAACAATGCCCGATCCGATATGCCGCGATCGCGTAAAACCCCGGATAGGCGGCAATCACCTCGTCGATCGACTCCGCCGCAGGATCGCCTTCGTGAATTGCCGCGGCATCTTCCCGGAGCATCTGGTACACCTCCGGCAGGTCATGGATAAACGTGGTGGCAACCTCCGCCGCACGTTGCTCCATGCGGGGCTCCAGCGGAACCAGCAGGCGTGAAAGATGCCGTTCCGCGGCAACCACGGCAGCGGTAACCTCTTCTACCGAGCCGTAGCGCTCCGATTCGGCGAAATGAGGGAACAGCAAGGTGAGAAGCTCATCAAAGAAGCGCTCCGTACCGGGCCGCGACGGCAGTTCCCGTCCCTCACGCTGCTGGACCTGGTTTAAGGTAGATGCAAATTCATAGAGATCTGGCATACGCCCAGAGTACTACCTCACGGGCATATCGGCTACGGGCGGCGTGAAACGAGCTCGTGCGCCGGGAGCGGTCCCCGCGGACCATCCTCGTGTAACGGATTTGGCGATCCTTCTCCTGAGCCCGCGGCACGGTGATATCGCCGGAGAAACTCCTTCCGCTCCACAGGGCGGGCGCCGAGGCGACGCTTGTAGGGGATGTCCATCCCCAGGTCCCAAAACGCGGCGGTGCCACGCTCCAGGAGCCGTGCCAACGCCACCATCTGAACCCACCCGGAGCCATTGCGCGTGTGGTAGCCTGACAGGCTGGTATACACCTGGCCGACGCTATAGCCGATCTCCGCCGCCACCGGGGGGGAGCCCTCCGGCGCGAGGGGGTCACACACCTCTACGGAGGGAAACATTACTGCGTGGACCGGTGGTTCGTGGAGCACCTGTAGCGCCTGCGCTAAGG
>CAZNRF010000581.1:0-1774 GCA_964575075.1 uncultured Spirochaeta sp.
GTTATGTTCCCGGCGCTCCAAGCCGCTGATAAGAACGAGGCGATCGACACGTTTGTGCACCGCTTGGCGGCTACCAGAAAGATCGACCACGTGGATCCTCTGATCGAGGTGGTAATGCAGCGGGAGCGGAAAGACAGCACCGGTCTGGAGCGGGGAATCGCGGTGCCCCACGGCAAGACCGACGCCGTGGATGATCTGATCGCGGGAGTTGCCACCCTATCGGAAGGGGTAGATTTTGGCGCCCGTGACGGCAAGCCCTCGCGAATCCTGGTGATGACGATCTCCCCTCTCAAGCGAACCGGACCGCACTTGCAGTTTATCAGCGAGGTGGTGCGATTACTTCGGGATGAGACGCTTCGGGAAAAACTGCTGGCGGCGACCACGGCGCAAGAGATGTACGAGGCGTTTATCTCATGACCCACGCCATGACGGTGCTGATGCTGCAGCTGGCGGTACTGTTGCTGTCGGCGATGCTCGTGGGGCACCTCTTTGAACACGTCCTGCGATTACCCCGGGTCCTGGGCGAACTCAGTGCCGGCATGCTGGTAGGGCCCTTTGCCTTGGGACAGTTCCACGTGCCGGGACTCGAGCAGGCGCTGTTTCCCGCCGACGTGGGAGGGACGCTGCCGGTTTCACCGGAACTCTACGGCATCGCCGTTTTGGCATCCATTATTCTGCTCTTTCTTGCCGGTCTGGAAACCGATCTTCCCACCTTCCTGAAGTTCTCCGGTGTCGGCAGCGCCGTGGGCATCGGCGGGGTAATCGTCGCGTTTGCTATGGGAAGCTATTCCGCAGTGCTATTTCTGCCTTCCGTCACCAGTTTCTTCGACCCGCAGGCACTCTTTCTCGGCACCCTCTCCACCGCTACCTCGGTGGGTATCACCGCCCGCATCCTCTCGGAGCGGCGCAAGATGTCCAGCCCCGAGGGGGTGACGATTCTGGCGGCGGCGGTATTAGACGACGTCCTGGGCATTGTGCTGCTGGCGGTGGTGGTTGCGCTGGCGCGCGTCCACGACGGCAGTGTGGATTGGCTCCAAATCGGCCGGGTTGCCGCTAAGGCGTTCGGCTTCTGGATCGGCTCCACGGTGATCGGTGTACTTGCCGCGCCGCGGCTGGTGAAAGGCTTGAAGCATCTCCAATCCCTGGAGGTGATCGCCGGGGTGAGCCTTGGCCTGGCGCTCCTGTTGGCGGGCTTCGCCGAGACGGTGGGGCTGGCGATGATTATCGGCGCCTATGTGATGGGTCTCGCCCTGAGCCAGACGGACATCGCCGATGAGGTGCGGGACCGGTTGCACGGGCTCTACGCCTATCTCGTTCCGATCTTTTTTGCCGTCATGGGGTTGATGGTGGATTTTGCGGCGATCGGACCGGTTTTCTGGTTCGGGTTGATCTTCTCCGCCGTAGCGGTAGCGGGCAAGTTGATCGGCTGCGGAGTCCCGGCGTTGATTCTCGGATTCAATATGAAAGGGGCCTTTCGCATTGGGGCGGGAATGCTCCCCCGGGGAGAGGTGACGCTCATCGTTGCGGGAATCGGCCTCTCCGCCGGCGCAATCGGTGCCGATCTCTTCGGTGTGGCGATTCTCACCCTGCTGGTAAGCAGCGTGATCGCGCCGCCGGTGTTGATTCAGAGTTTTCGTGGTGTCAGCGGGTATCGGCGGGAGGATCGCGATGCCGATCAGGCGGCCAGTCGTCAGGTGAAGCTGGAGCTACCATCCACCGCGGCGGCTGACTTTGTTCGTGGACGCATCGTGGAGGCGTTTCGCAGCGAAGGGTT
>CAZNRF010000582.1:0-1759 GCA_964575075.1 uncultured Spirochaeta sp.
ATACGTGCCGTCCGGGCCAAAGAGCTCCTGATAGAGCAGGAGCCGTCCCGCCTCCGCCGGCGTCTCTTCCAGAACCCGCTGCAGCACCTCGGCGTTTCCCGCCGCGGCCCACGCCCACGCCAGGAGGAGCCGCTCCGTCTCTCCGGCGGTGCCGATGATCAGGTTGGTTGGTGGTACCGGCTGGTCCTCGGCGAGAATCCAGTCGGTGACCGCCACGTGGGCATCGATGCCCGGTAGTTCCCCCTGCCCGCGGCGAATCTCCCTTCTAATGCGGGGGAGTGCCGGGGTCCAGTCCGCGTTCTCCCGCACCGAGTTCCACGCCTCCTCAGCGTTCTCCACCAGATCCTGGAGCTCGTTGTTCTCTTCAACCGCCCGAGGCTCCACAAAGGAGGTAAGCTCCCCGATGCGCGCGCCGATTTCGGCGATGAGCGCGGTGGTTTCCTCGGCCTCCCTCAGGAGACGAGAACGCTCTTCTGCGGGGGTTTCATCATCAATCGCGTCCAATGAGGATAGCTGCCCCCGCAACGCAGACCCGGCACCGGTGAGCCGGCCGAGTTCGGTACGGAGCTCACCCTCAACGATCGCCACCACGGCAGCGCCCTCTATCTCCTCGGCACGGCGATCCCACCGCTCGCGTATGCCCCGCAGCGATTCAACCGCCAGCAGCAACTCAAACTGGGCGATTCCCTCTTCGAGCCGCCCGCTCCACAGGTAGGTCTGCGCCAGCGTCCGCCGGGGCGCCGGGTCCAGCGGCGCGGCCGACGCCGCCTGCTCAAACTCGGCGATCAGCTGCTGCCGCAGCTCGTAGGTTCGATCGATGCGCTGAAGCCGGGCGCGCAACCCCTCCGGATCGGCGGCTTGTGGTACCTGTTCTTCCAGAAGCTCCCGGGCGTCGTCGTTTCGGCCGGTACTCAACAGCAGATCGTAGCGCTGCGCGAAGAGTTCCTCACTCCCGCCGAAAGCGGAGACCGCCCGGCTGAGATAGGCCGCCGCCCGTTGGGGATCATCGTTCAGCCGATATTCCCGGGCGATGGTGATCGCTTCCTCGGGACTGTCCGCGGCGCTTTCGGTGCGTTGAAAGAGCTCCCGGGCCCGTTCCTCCTGACCGGACCAGAGGTAGGTAAACCCCAGATTGATGCGCAGCTGCATGTTCTCTGGAAAGTTCTCCAGGCCCGCCAGATAGTACTGCTCGCTGGCGCCGTAAAACCCGTTCCAGGCGGCGATTTTTCCCGCCTCCAGGAAGCTCTCCAGCTGACTGAGGTCCGCCGAGAGGAGCTGCCAGTACGTTTCCAGCGCGCCCTCCAAATCCCCGCGCCATATCAGGTTGCGGGCGGTACGTCGCAGGATCTCGGGATTGCGATCCTCTACGACCGCCGCGCGATTGAGGTAGCGCAGGGCGTTGATGTGATCACCCACCAGCGTGTAGAGGTCGGCCAGCTGAATCCAGGCGCTGATGTCATCGGGCGTGTCCCGCACCGTGATCAGGGCGTCTTCGATGCTTTCCGGCTCAGTCGCGAGCTCGTCCTCCTCGGGCAGAGGTGTTGCGGTCGGGTCGTCCGTGTCCGCCGGCGCCGCCGCAGCCCCGACGGGACGAAACACGAACTGATCGAGATAGAGAAAAAACCTCCCGTCAAACCGTCGGCGTTCACGAACCTCGATGCGCACCTGATTGAGTCCTTCCTGGAGGGACACCGTGGTGGCGCGAATCCAGCGGTAGGGGGAGGAGTAGGTGGGACCAACCTCGACATCTTCCCAGAAG
>CAZNRF010000583.1:0-416 GCA_964575075.1 uncultured Spirochaeta sp.
GGACTGCTACGGGAACCGGATTTCCGGGCCATGCTCTGTGCGCTCGCCGGCACCGAGGCGCTCGTCTTTTACAATGGCGGGGCCGATGCGGGTGCCAGCCAGCCCCACCGGCATCTCCAGGCGGTGCCTCTTCCGCTTTCCGGGTCGGTCCCCCGGATACCCTTCATTCCCTTCTTCGAGCGGGCGAGCCGGGACGGTCGACCGGCCCGGAGCGCGGAGCTGCCCTTCGCGCACGCGGTGGCCGCCATGCCGACCGGCTGGCCCGATGACCCGTGCCGCCCCGCCCCTGCCGAGACGGATTTGTCCCACCGCCTGTGGGCCACCGTGGGCTACGCCCTCACCCGCGCGGCGCATCCTCTTGCCCACAGCCTTCCGCGCCCCCGCGCGCCGCAGCTGCGTCTCTCCCCACCCCACGC
>CAZNRF010000583.1:426-1743 GCA_964575075.1 uncultured Spirochaeta sp.
GGGACGGATTTGGACCACCGACTGGGGGCCACGCTGGGATACGCGCTCACCGGCGAGGAGCAGCCCGTTGCCTACAACCTTCTGGCCACCGCGCGGTGGATGTGGCTGGTTCCGCGAAGCCGTGAAGAACACGAAGGCATCGCGGTAAATGCCCTGGGATTTGCCGGCGCCCTCCTGGTCCGCGATGCCGCGATGCACCGCCGGCTCGAGGAAATCGGTCCGTTGGGCGTCCTTCGTGGCGTTTCTACGCACTGCACCGATTCCCAATAGCCTCTAGTAAGATTTTGCCAGATGATGCATCCCGCGGTATGCTTTAGGCGTGACGCTTCTCAGACAACTGACGATGGTAAGCGCGATTCTCCTCTCGCTTGTCACTATCTCCCGGTCGGTGCTCGGGGATCAGGAGCCGGACCTGCGCTCGCCCACCGCCGTTACCGAAGCGGATTATAGCATCGACGCCGCCTCTCCGGCGAATGACCGCAATGAACCGGTGGAACCAGGGGAGTCGTGGGAAACAGCGGAACCGGTGGAACCGGGGGAGTCGTGGGAAACAGCGGAACCGGTGGAACCAGGGGAGTCGTGGGAAACAGCGGAACCGGTGGAAATAGGGGAATCGGTGCAAGGCCGCCCACTGCAGGCATATCGTTTCGGCGAGGGCGAGCGGCATATCGTCATAGAAGCCGGGATACACGGTGGATACGAGTGGATCACCATCGTTCTCGCCGAGAAGCTTCTCGACCATTTCCGTGAGCACGAGGATGCGCTTCCGCCGACCGTCTCGCTCCACATACTACCAAACATGAACCCGGACGGCGTACGGCGGGTGACCGACGGCGAACCTCTCGACGAGGTGGACATGACCGAGCGGAATACAAACCGTGGACGATTTAACGCCAACAACGTGGATCTCAATCGCAACTTCGCCCACACGTGGGAGCCGACCGCGTGGTGGTGGGACATTAAGGTTGATGCCGGAAGCGAGCCGTTCAGCGAGCCGGAGACACGGGCCCTTCGCGATTACGTCGAAGGGCTCACCCCGGCACCCGAGGTGGTTATCTCGCTGCACAGCGCCGCGGAGGCTGTCTTTCCCGGCGGCCGTGCGGGCTACAGAGAAACATCAGCCTACTATTCTGAAATTTACGCCGAAGCGTCCGGATATCCTTTGCCGGAACAAGGATTCAGCGGGTACCCGATAAACGGCGCATCCTCGGATTACTTCGCGAGCCGGGGCGTACCCGCCATAACCGTGGAGCTGACCACGCATGAAGCCCCCGAGTTCGACCGGGATCTCCACGGGATCCAAGCGCCCGTCGCCGC
>CAZNRF010000584.1:0-1741 GCA_964575075.1 uncultured Spirochaeta sp.
ACTGAACGTTCATACCGACGTTTAATCATTCACCCGTGGGAAAGACACTGTAATAGTGGTAATTCTTTGCGAACCACCGTTGATTCGCACCCATCGACACCAGAGCTACTACCAGCGATACCGCAGCCACCAGCACAAAAATGCCAACGACCTGTTGGGCAAAACGAATGCGAAATTTCACGAGGCCCTCCCGCCGTGTAAAGTATCATGCAAACGGATCATCATTGCTCCCTAAAATATCCAGGATATCGGTGTCGTAGGTAGAACTCAAATCGAAGAGATCGGCGAGTACTTCCCGCACGCGGGCGTCGGAGGTCCGGGTAAGTTGCTCCACCGTGTCATACGCCAGCGGGCGTCCCTCATCGATGACCAGGATGGAATCCGCCAGTTGTGAGGCGATCTCACTATCATGGGTTGCAATCACCAGTGATCGTCCGTCGGACTTTAGCTCCTTTAACAGCGCCAACAGCCGATCCGCGGTGGCGGAATCGAGGCCGCCGCTCGGCTCGTCCATGAAGTAGATCTCCGGATTCAGCATCATACTACGAATGATGGCGGCGGTTTTTCGCTCCCCCGCGGAAAGTCGTGCAGGACGTTGACTGAGATCTTCAGAGAACGAGAGACGTCGGCAGAGCTGGTCTACACGGCGCTGTATTTCCGCCGGGTCCCGTTTCGGAAAGTGGTACTGAGTTGGCAGGGTCAAATTGGCGTACACCGAAAGATTCTGCCATAGTGCGGCATCCTGAAATACAAATCCCTGTCGGAGCCGATTCCGATCGAGTTCCCGGTCCGACATAGTGGCGGACTCGACGTTGTCCAGGAGTACACTGCCTGCAGAGGGGGGAATGATCGCCGCCATGATCTTCATGAGGAGCGTCTTCCCGGAGCCACTGGGCCCCATGATCAACAGGCATTCTCCCGGCCGGACCGTGCAGGAAATTGAATTGAGGAGAGGGCCTTCTTCGGTGGAGAAGCCGATCTCTCGTAGTTCTACCTGCATTGTGGCACCCCTACACCCATAAGTAATACATCACCGTAAGGAAGGCGTTGGCTGTGATGATGAGAATAAACCCTTGACCGACGCTCTTGATCGCCATAACCGGAACTTCAGTACTGGACTGCTCCACCTTGAATCCGTAATAGGTGGCCACAGTGCTGATAATGGCGCCGGATACCGCGCTCTTCACCAATGAGACGAACACGTCCGCCACGGTGAGCGCGTTGAGCACATTGAAGAAGTAGTCCCGGACATCAACGGCGGCTACCAGGGAGGTCACGAGAAATGATCCGAGGAGCCCGAAGATGTTGAAATAAATGTTGAGCAGGATCAGGGAGATGGTGACACCCAAAAACCGGGGGACCACCAGGTAGCTGATCGGGCTTATGCCGTTGGCCACATACGCTTCGATCTCGTGGCTGACCACCATGTTTCCCAATTCTGTGGCGATGGCGGTTCCCGATCGGGCGGCGATAATAAAAGCAGTCAGAATCGGACCCAACTCCCGGGTGATCACGGTGATGAGAATGGTGTATACCAGTTGGCCCTGGCCGAATTGGGGGAGGAGCGCCACTCCCTGAATAACGATAATCGCCCCCAGACCAAGGGACAGAATGGCGATTACCGGGAGCGCCTCTACCGCGGTGAACAGGATCTGGAAGGTGAGCACCCGCCGGGATTTGCGCTGACGGATATACAGAAACGTTTCCCGTAGCACCAGAAAGAAAAACCCCAAGGCGTAGG
>CAZNRF010000585.1:0-1733 GCA_964575075.1 uncultured Spirochaeta sp.
GCCGGAGGATAATGTCAATTGAGCCGACCGGGATCGAATCCCGGTGGGGATCGCCTCATCTCTTGACCAGCCTGGTCGCAGCCTTCGGCTGCGCGCCCATGCATCCGGGGCGGCCGAGCAATGTACTCAGCCAGACTCTCCTGGGCGGGCTCTTCGAGGATGCGAACGCTTTTGTCGATACTGAAAACGGGTAAGCGTCCGGTGAGCCCCACCCCGCGCAGTGATGAAGCGACGAATGAGTCCGCGTGAGGTTTCGGTCAGGACGAAGTCAGTTCGATATACTGCGGGAGTAGCAAGCGATATTCTTCAGGCGCCGAGGCCGTTGGCAGGCGTTCAATCGCGTTGAGTAACTATCGATGCGGTTCGATACCGTTGGCCTTCGCGGTTTCGATAAGGCTATAGAGGGTCGCGGCGGCGGTGGCGCCACGGGGGCTTTCCGGAAAACATCCACGCATTCCGGCCCACCACAAATGGCCGGATCTTGTTTTCAATGCGGTTGGTGTCGGGAGTAAGGTACGGGCTGTCGAGATACCGTACCAGTTTGTCCCACTGCCCGAGGGTGTAGCTCACCGCTTTCCCGATACCAGTTTGTGGCGTCACCCGGTGAGCTTTGGTATCAAGCCAGATTTTGAGTTCATCGAGAACAGGTTGCGCCTTCGTACGCCGCGTATCGACGAAAGTGTCGTCTCGCGGCATCTCAGCGAGTTCTTTCTCAATACGATACAAACGGGCGATCATAGCCAGTGCCTGATCGGCCGCTCCCGCTTTCTTACCGGAGCCCTTAGCATCAACGAACTTTCTCCGAGCGTGCGCCCAGCACCCGACGTGGACGAGGTCATCGTGATCGCGGGTGAGCCGATCATACGCCTCATAGCCGTCGGTCTGTATGATTCCGGAGTACGTATCAACGATCGCCTCGGCCTCGGCGGTTGATCGACTCGGAGCGTAGCGATACACCACCGCAGGCGACTGTGGCTCTCCGCCATATGCGCACCACATATAGCCCAATGAGGTGTTTGCTCTGTTCTCTTCCCCGAGAACCTGTACCGTTGTTTCATCAACCAGAAGGATCGGCCCGGCACGGAGCTCAATACATAATTGTTCTACTACCGGCGCGAACGGTCGGCATGAAACTCGGCTTGTAGCTGTTCATTCCGCGCCTCCGCGTTCTCGAAGGCTGCGGTCGTTTCTCAACGAGGCAGAACCCCGTCAGGTCCCAGAAGCGCTTTCAGAATACGCCGTTGGCGGTTGCAGAACAGGAACACAACTCCGTCTTCAAGCGGATTCAACTCCAGTTCCTGTTCGATCACAATCGCAAGACCGTTGATGCGCTTTCGCATGTCCGTTGGTTCAGGGCGCACGAGAATCCGGACCGTTTCCGAGGGTGGCCAAACATCATCGGCCATCGAGAACGTTTAGAACGTTCCTCAGCTGATCCGGATCAACGTCGCCGGAAACCGTTATCGCATACTTTCCTGCGGTAATACGAAGTTCCGGCGATGGTCGCGATTCAACTCGCAGCGACCCTTCCACAGGAATCTCAATGAACCCTTCAGCCTCGCTGCGAGGGGTACTATCCGATAGATCTCTCAAACGCCGGCGCCACCACTGGAACGTCGCCCGCGAAAGATGATGCTCTTCGCAGTACCGGCGCTGTGACAAACCACTGCGTTTCCACTCGTCGATTCGGGCCGTCCATAGCTTCTGTTTCGTTGTCATGGCGCCGATTATCC
>CAZNRF010000586.1:0-1733 GCA_964575075.1 uncultured Spirochaeta sp.
CGCCCCGGCACGCACCCCGCCCCGCCCCGCACCCCGCACCCAGCTCTTACCTCCGTACAACCCTCGTGGTATTATTCTCCCATGGGACAGGCACTGCGAAAAACGGACGAGCATTATACCTACGGCGACTACGTGAAATGGCCGGACGACGAACGGTGGGAGCTCATTCACGGCACCGCCTGGAACATGTCACCCGCTCCCAACCGTGCCCACCAAACGCTGCTGGGCGAACTGTTCTCCCGGTTTCACGCAAGGCTCACCGACAAACCCTGCCAGGTCTTTTTCGCGCCCTTCGACGTCATCCTGCCGGCCGACCCGGACCAGGCGGACCATGAGGCGGACACCGTGGTCCAGCCGGACCTCAGCGTCTTTTGTGATGCCACCCGTCTCACCGACGCCGGCGCCCGGGGCGCACCGGATCTGGTGGTGGAAATCCTCTCCCCCTGGACCAGCAAGAAAGACCTCAACGACAAGTTCACCCTCTACGAGACGCAGGGCGTCCGGGAATACTGGGTCGTCGATCCCGCCGGCAGCATCCAGATCTACCATCTCGACGACACCGGCCGCTACGCCGATCCGGACATCCTCGTCAAAAGCGGCTCTGCCGCCTCAACGGTACTGGAAGGATTCAGCCTGGAGATCGCCGAGCTCTTCGCGAGCCTACCAGACGGTCAATAGACCGAACTGCCGCGGTTGGCCGGCTCCGGGGGTTCAGGCTCAGGAGCATACCGCCCTCGAGGGGGCAGAATAGCCGCCTACCCACGAACCAGGGTCTGTGTCCGGCGGATCTGGGTGCGGACGATGTGAACGATTCGCGAAATCACCGGATTGTCGCCCCATCGGGACGCAAACTCGTGGGCGTAGTCGTCCAGATGCACGGTGAGGCTATCCATGATGCGGTCGAGCTCGCCAAAGACGTAGGATTCCTTGACGCCGACGTCGCGGGCAAACCTGCTGAGGTGCTGCCGCCCGATATGGCCGGGATCCGCGCCGTCGCCGATATACAGGGCCAGCGATCGCTCCACCCCCTCGTAGTTGCGGGTGCAGACAATATCATAGAAGGGTGCCAAACGTATTCGCTCACCCCCAAGGAGGAAAGAGATGTTCTTCAGATGCCCGTCGGCGTTCCCCAGAATGAGATTCGCCAACTGCCAGGTGATGAGATCTCGCTGATCCTGCAGCGGGTTGGATGAATGCTTCCGGATCAGGGAGACGACCTGGGCAAGACCGGCAGTGCCCTCACGCTGATATTTCTGATATGGATGGATGCCAAGCGCCTGCGCCGCATCTTCCTGGTGCCGGCGGACAAGACGGCTCTCTTCGTACCGCCGATCGTACCGATCCACGAGCAGGTACCGATCGGTAGGCGTGGCAGCCACGACCGACAGCCCAAGCTGTTCCGCGAGAAATCCGGTAAACGCTTCGTTGAATGGACCATGGGAGAATCGGGGATCGTAGACCTTTAGAATGTGGGAGGATACTGCGGCACCCAGAGGCCAGAAGAATTGCTCGCCGTCGTATACCACGGCCCATTTGCTCGCCGATCCGGCAAGGGAGAAGCGTACGTACCCGCCGCCACTGGACACGGGAATAGCGGGGCGGTCCCGGAGAAGCGCCGCCAGTTCCCCGGCGCCAAACGCCTGATGGTGAGGCGCGCCGTCCGACGCGGGCAGATCGCCAACCACCAGCGCTCCGGCACAGTCGTAGCCGATTGCTCGCAGGAGCTCAAATCT
>CAZNRF010000587.1:0-1725 GCA_964575075.1 uncultured Spirochaeta sp.
GCATTACCCCAGCTTCCCAAGCTGGAGACGCGGGTTCGACTCCCGTCCGCCGCTTCCCTCACAAGTCATTGTGAGAAAAAGACTTGAGAATACCGCTACCGGACATACTTCCAGTCAAACAAAACTATGCGCTGCACCAATGGCGGGGATGACTACACACCATCCTCAACGGTCAGCGCACGCACCTGGAGAAACTCGTTCTCGTTCCCGGGTTTTATAGTTGCACGGTTACTCCATCCATGAAACGTCCTCATCTTGAGGTTTGGGGGGCTTCCGCTTGAGATTATCGAGGTTTACACCATGCTCGAAGAGCCATTGGGCACCCCAGCGATAGCCCGTCTGAATCAACGCCTCAGCTACGTGGCCTTCAACCAGATCGTAACCGGAGATAGCGGTGACGGTGACTTCTGCCGTATTGATCGCATCGATCCACGTTTGAGGAATAGCCCGCCGGCCATGGAGCGCGCCGACGCAGCTCGCTACAATCGCCGTGGGCACGATCGTATTGCCTCCGAGTCGCATCGTTTCACGCACAGCACTCAGAAGTGAGAGGTTATGCGCCATATGGTACTTGATGATCTCGATCGTCGTACTCAAATCAATGTCGCCTCCTGCGTCGCCGGGAGTAGGCAACGCCGGGGGAATGGACGCCCTATGATGTAATAACGCCTGAAACGGCGTCTCTTCAAGTGGTGGTTGGGTCTGGTCTCCGATAGAGACTTCCCCGTTTCGCTTTCCCACTTCATCGCCCCACCGTCCGAGTCCGACGCCGCGCGGCAATGGCGGCAGATCCACATCATCGGGGCCGCGCGGTTCCGATACAGTGGGATCCAATTCGTCCTGGGGCGCGTTGAAAATAGGAGCAACCTGATCCCGGTAGAGATGGCCACATCGCCTGTCGCCGCGCCACGCGAAACCGGGCGCGTGATTCTCATCAAAGCTTCGATGGATACGCACTCCGGCGAGTGGATCCGCTCTGTCCGTGCACAAGAGATCACGTATACCGGCAAGAATCGCCGTGATCTCAGCGACAGGCTCATGACCTAGCGAGTGGGTAATCTTCCACTCTGCCTCCGCGAAATCAAAGGGCATGGACACGTACTCAGACATGGCGGCCGCTTCCGGCGGCAGATCTCTCGCGTCAGCGGGCGCGTCGAATTCACTCACCAGATAGTGGGACAGGTCCACGTCCGCGGGCAATGCGCGCCTCATACCCACGTCAAAGAGCACAAGCGGGACCAATCGGGGCAGAAACCAGTTGGAGGACTGTTCCGTTGGTTCGATGAACACCCCACTCCGCCGGTACGCTGCTACCATTGCGTCGCGTCGGTACTCACCTTCGGTTAGGATCGTCCGCGCCGCCACCAGTGCCGCCCGGATACTGTCGCGGAGTGCCTTATGAGCGCTGTCGGCTGGTCTTAGACCCATCTGCGCCGCGCGGCGGTCAACCTCCGGCTGCCACGCCGGGTTATACCGATCCGGGTCCGGGTTACCCGGTTCCCTCGATGCTGCAACCCAGGCGCCACACAGGAGTCCTAACAACGCACCCTGCGCCCGAGTCCGTGCGAGCGGCGACAGCTCAAGCCACGGTGGATCAGGCTCCCAATCAGGCACATTGATGCTCAACTGGGCTCGCGGCCGAAAATGATCAAGAGATGACATCTCCCGGCGACTCTTCGTCATATCCCGAATCGCGAGGATCCGCGCAGGTGTCATGTCCTGAGA
>CAZNRF010000588.1:0-1725 GCA_964575075.1 uncultured Spirochaeta sp.
CAACCGAACAGTCCTTGATGAGCTTTTCAACGTTGAGCAGTTTGGCGATGGTGCTCGTGTGAGAATTCTCCGCACCGACGATACCAATTTTCATCGGTCTTCCTCCTTTTTTCACGCGTGATATACTTCTTTCAGTCCGAGTCTTTGCCGAATGATGCGCCCCTGTCAAGACCAAGTGATGAAAAAGTACAATTTATCGCAGCAGAAAGAGAAAAGAGCCGGCGATCGAGGCGAACGCCGGCTCACGTATATCATATAACAGTCATAGCAGACTACAGTTGGTCAGCGATAGAGCACCCAGTCCTCAGCCGTGGCGCTGTCGCCGACAGCCATGACAACCGTACCGCCGTCACGCGCGCTGCGGGTGGGGTTCCACCATACCGCATGCGTTTCATTCTGCGGCCAGGCGTCCGCATAGTAGCGGTAGGCCTGGTAGGTGAACCATACATAACCGCGTCCGGCGCGCATATCAGCGATAAAGGAGTTGATCAGGGGGTCCGGGTCGCCTTCGCCGTGGAAGATATACTGGTCGTTGGCGGTTCCCGGCTCGTCGATCAGGAAAACTCCCGTGACGCCGAAGCGGTCGGTCGGGTAGTTGTTCGGGCAGCGGTTGAATCCCATACCCTTGTAGATACCGGAATTCGGTTCATCCCCGAAGGCGAATTCGTCAGGCGCCGAGTTGGTGAGATAGCCGATGTTCATACGCGCAACGGTACGCTCATAGTACTCGGTTCCGTTCGAGTGCTTGCCCCAGGCGTTGTCCGTACATGCCACGTTCATCTGGGGAATCGGCGGCTGGTTGTGGACGATCGCGATGGTCTTGTCGTCAGTCACCGAACGGGTATAGATGGTATGGCTTCCATACGAAGATGTGTACGGAGCCCACCCCAGGCCGGTGGAATACATGATCCGGTTGATGGTGGCGTTCAGCGGAACACCGCCCGCGACCGAGGTCGTGTTGTCCAGGTAGAAGTGCTTCGGGTTGAAATATCCGAAGCCGCCGGTGTATCCTGCTTCGACATCGCCGCGGAACATGCCCTTGGTGGGGCCGCCTAAGACGGTATTAAAATCAGCGACCGTCGGAATGCCGTCGCCGTCGTCGGCGCTGTGGCGGGAGTGGTGGGTACGGCGCTCGGACCGAAATACGAGGAATCGTATTCACGAACCCACCCGAAGGGATTGGAGAGGTTGAACGTCTGCGCGAAGCGGGCTTCGCCATGGGACGGGGTGTTGTAGTATTTTCCCGTACCCGCATAATACATCACGCTGGCGTTATAAATGTCGGCGCGTGGATTCCCGATCACGTTACCGACGGTACCGTCGAAATCCAAATCGATGACGCCGTAACCGAAACGGCTGGCCGTGACATTTCTGCCGGCATTGGGAAAGCTGGCGAAGACCTCAGAAGAATAGGCGCTGATAGCTCCCCATTCATAGCGATTGTTTGAATCGCGCGGCCAGGAGTTTGCGCCGATGATAACGTCCATCGCCGCAAAGGTTACAGAGGTGGCAATCATAAATACCACACATAACAACACACTCATTTTTCGTTCTCTCATCAGAGAACCTCCTTTAAAAGTGATTAATGTTCCACTTCCTCTGGGGGAAGCGGATGAACTGCAGGCTCACCTCCTTTCAGACGATCTGCTCCTTGCTCTCGATCGAGAACAAGGAATCGTTTCTTTCAGAATATTTCTCATACCTATAATCCTCATAGGATATATA
>CAZNRF010000589.1:0-1720 GCA_964575075.1 uncultured Spirochaeta sp.
CCCTACGGTATGGATGGGGCCCGCGGGGCTGGGTTACCGGAAGGGGTCATCGCCCGGGCGCGGCGCATCCTCGCCGACCTGGAGAAAGAGGGACTCTCTCTGCCGCCGGCACCGGATGCCACGGATGCCTCGGATGGCACCGATTCCCCGGATGCCCCGCCGGAGCTGTTCTCACCGGAAGATCTCCTTCGCGCGGAACTCGCCGGAACAGACCCGGACCGCCTTACTCCCCGGGAGGCATTGGATCTGATTTACCGCTGGAAGCGAGAGTTACCTGACCAATAACCAGGCTGCCGGAACGGCGACGACCCCCAGGAGTACAACCCCTCCGAGGCCCGAGACGGGCCATCGCCAGAAGACGAAGTGTCCTCCGGCCTGCAAGAGCCACGTGATCGTGTAGACCACCACGAGCGGTCCCGCGACCACCGGCAGCGGCGCCAGAAGCCCGAGGGCGACGGCGGAAATAATCGAGGCCCACAAAAACCAGCCGAAAAAGTTGACCACCGGGATTCCCTCAAAGGACCCGGATTGATCCCACGACCAGAAGCCCCACTTCGTCAGATGAGGATCCAAATACACGTCCCACGCCATAAACGCGTATCCTGCGATAACCGCGCGAACAAGCACCCCTGCATCCGGAGCAAGTACCTGCGCAACCGCCCATGAGGGAGGCAGCATTATCAGCCACGCCAACGGAATTACCACCGGCACCCGGTGAATCTGCGGTTGCAAAGCCGCCGTGTAGTGGTAGCGGCCGAAGGGAATCCCCGTCCGCGAGCCGGCAAACTCCGCAAACCACCCCAGACCCGGCACGGCGACGGCAACCGCCGCCACCTGAGCCCACTGCCAGGACTGTCCGAGCACCGCAACGACCACCGCAACTTGCGCGAGAACTCCGAGACTTATTCCCCAGATTCGACCCCGATCTCCGAACGCTGCCACGATCGGGACGGCGATCATCGTGACCGCCCACACCACTAGGACCGGGTGCACCGCTTGCGGACCCAACAACTGACTCACCGTGCGCCTCCCGTTGGAATTGCCGGAGCGGTCTGCCGGTGGCCGGTGATCATGCCGGCTATCCCCCGACCTTTCACCCGGAACCACGCCGCGATGAATGGAAGCCACGGAACGGTGCTCATGAGCGCGATATTCTCTCCCAGAGACCCTTTCTCATCGAGAAAGCGCCACAACCGCGGTAACGGATTCTTTTCGAATAGGTCGACGAATACGCGGTGCGCCGCGTACTCTCCGCGGCGATCCAGGATCGACAGAAGCATCGCATCAAAGGTGCGATAGCGCCGGGGTGGCTCTTCGTTATGAAAGGGCGAGCCGGTGGCTACCAGGGATCGCACAATTCGGATGCTGTCTTCCTGGGTCCGGTGAAACGCGAATCCGGTAGAGGCTTTCACTCGTCCCCCTTTCGTTCCGGTGTACATAATCCGTTGCCCGCCTCGCCGCGGAAAGGGCTGTTCCGTCATCGGAATAATGCCGTCCTCACGCTCAACCACCTCGTACTGCACATCAGGATAGAAGCGCGCCATGTAATCCCGAATCTCGTTTTCGTACTCCTCCCGCTCCAACAGACGGGCCGAAAAGAGGGTGTACTCCACCAGGCTTTCAGTGGGCGAGGTCGGCAGGAGATACATGAACCGGAAGTCACCATACCCAGGGACCCGCAGATCAAACATCGTTGCGGCATCCGGGTCAAACACCGCCC
>CAZNRF010000590.1:0-1717 GCA_964575075.1 uncultured Spirochaeta sp.
ATGCCCTACGACTACAAGGATAACGAGAAAGATATCCTCGACTTTTATATCAAGACGGTCGAAAAGGTGTGCAAACTCGTCGATGTTCCCGTGGCGGTCAAGATCGGTCACTACTTCACCTCGATCCCGGCGGTAGTCGACGCCCTCTCCTGGGCCGGCGCATCGTCGGTGGTACTCTTCAACCGGTTCTACCAGCTTGATATCGATGTGGACCATCTGCGGTTGAAGAGCGGTTCACCGATGAGCACCCCGGCGGATCTTGCCTATCCGCTGCGATGGATCACGATGATCTACGGCAAGACGAAGATGCACCTTGCTGCATCCAGCGGCGTCCACAGCGGCACCGATGCGGTCAAGGCGCTTCTCGCCGGGGCTCAGGTCACGCAGGTGTGCTCCACGATCTACAAGAATGGATACGATCAGCTCAGGACGATGCAGACGGAACTCACCGAGTGGATGGATCGCCAGAACTTCCCGGAGATCTCCTCGTTCCGCGGACGCCTCAGCCAGAAGCGGAGCGACAAACCGGAAACGTTCGAACGGCTCCAGTACATCAAAGCGCTGGTGGGACAATCCTGACAGCGGCGGACAGGATACCGGTCGAAGCGATCTCCGCGGTGTAACGTGCCGGGGAGATCGTACGGGACCGTCGCGTCTCTCAGTGCCCGCTGCGGCTCATCAGGCGTTGGCACTCTTTGACGAACTTCTCGGGATCCGAGGGGCTCAAGACGTACTCCCGTCCCTGACTCCGCCGTAGAACGACGAAGCTCTCCGGGCCGGCCGGTCTGCGGTCGCTTCTGACGGGAATCGGGATCGCGCTGAACCCTATGAGGCGGCCGAGAGCGACCTGCCGGTATCCGGCACCGCCGGGGATCTCGCCGCGCCGGTACTTCACGACCCGCTCCCATATACCGTGCCATCCCGTTTTCGATACGGACTGGATCGTCGAGCCCGGAATACGGTACTCCTTGAAGGTGCGCCGGACGATCAGTTCCGTCTCTTCGATCCGGTAGTGCCACCCGATCTTGCCCTGGTCTACCGTGAAGAAGACGAGCATGACCCCGGAGACGACAAGAAGCATCGTCCCCGCACCGGTCCCGCCGATCACGAACCCCATAATCGAAAAGACGATGAACGCTCCGGCGAGGATTGCGATCGTACGGAGGCGGTTGGGGTTTCTCTGAACGTCAAATCGCACCGGTCATCCTCCGTAGTAGTCCTTCGGCGCCGGATGGTTGCCTCCCCTGTACCATAAGCGCTCCGCCGTGAGACGTGGCGGCGGTCCGTCGGCGCCGGTTGGCTGCCCCCGGTTGTACTACACCAGCCCCGCGAACCCGCCGAAGGCGAGGGCGAGAAGACCCGCCGTCACCAGGGAGATCGGCGCGCCTTTCATCGCGCGCGGAACATCGACGAGATCCATCTTCCCACGGATTCTCGCAACGATGTAGAGGGCAAGCATGAACCCGACGCTGCTGCCGATCGCGAAGACGACTCCCTCCGCCATCGTGTACGAGCGGCCGACCACCAGGATCGCCACACCGAGGATCGCACAGTTCGTGGTGATCAGGGGCAGAAAGACTCCGAGAGCCTGGTAAAGCCCGGGACTCACCTTCTTGAGAACGATCTCGACGAGCTGCACCAGAGACGCGATCACGAGGATGAACGCCACCGTCTGCAGAAAGCTCAGTCCAAGGGGCACCAGGATCAGATTCTGGAT
>CAZNRF010000591.1:0-1705 GCA_964575075.1 uncultured Spirochaeta sp.
CAAAACGGCGAGGGATTGCGATACCAAACATCGATTCCGGCGCCGCGGAGGGTCCCCTGGGTGAGGGCCAGGTAAAGGTCTTCCTCAGGAGAAATCTCGGCCCGCGCCACATTCACCAAGGTGGCACGATTGGTAACCGCCAGCACATCATGAGTGAGCATTCCCCGGGTTGCCTCGGTGAGCGGCAGCGTCACATACACTACGTCCGCCGCGGCGAGCGCCTGTTCCACGTCGGTTGTGAGCCGGTCAAAGAGCCGCTTCGGATGCCGCCGGATGTGCCGATCGGCGGTGGCGGCCTCCGCTGTCACTACCTGACTCGTGTGGACCCCGGATGATCCGTGGCCGGAATTGGGACCGCCGCGGTGCAATCCCACCAGCTCGCCGCTCCGCTCACCGCCGGCGCTACGAACCAACGGAGCGACAAGCTCCGCCACGCGACAGCCGATCGTACCGCTACCGAGCACCGCAATGCGCGATCCCGTAAGCGATCGCCAGTAATCAAAGGGCTGCACCTCATCCCGCCGGCGGTGCCACCGCCCTTGCCGGAGATCGGCATCAAACTCCCCCACGCGACCGGCCACGGCGTACATCAGTGCCACTGCCCGCTCCGCCACGGCCCCGGCGTTCCCGTGGGACCCGGCAAGCAGCACCTGGTGTTGGCGATACCAGTCCAGGGGAACGTGGTTAATCCCGGCGAAGGGAATCACGTGCGCCTTGAGGTGGGAGGCCCCCGCCGACGGGCCGTGGCCGTGGCTGGAGCTGGAGCTGGAGCTGGAGCCGGGGCTATCATCCGCCGACTTCGCCATCAACGTCGCATCCAGAACCGTTGCCGGTTGCGGCGGAGCGACAATCACTTCCGCCCAGGGAAGCAGCTCCCGAAATTGCTCTTCCGTCACCGCCACGGTGAATTCGATCTCCGGAAAGATCTCGCGAAGGCGGTCCACCTCCTGAGGGAACTCCCGCGCCAGGTGGTAGGAGAGGAGGACAAGCCGGGACGAGGAGGCGTGACCGACCGCGGCGCGCGGCCAGGTGGCCCCGGCGGAAGGCACCCGCCTCGTCAGTCGTGTCGCTGTTGGGGATGTAACTTCCCCAGCCCCGCGGGCTGGCCAGAATGGAACGCTGCACTGATTGACACGGCGGACAGCGCTTTTCATGATACGGCAATGATCTCACCCGACCTTCCTGACCATCCCGCACTTCGCACATCCCTGATTACCTACATCGGGAACAAACGGGCGTTACTTCCCCTCATCTGGGAGGGGTTGCGCTACTTGGAAGCCCATGAGGGGCCGCTGCGTACGATGGCGGATCCCTTTACCGGATCCGGGGTGGTCGCGCGGTTGGGGCGCTTGGCGGGACTTGAGGTGTACGCCGGGGATATCGAGGATTACACCCGACCGTTTGGTACCGCGTTTCTTGAGACGCGCCGCGACGAGGTAGACGAGCTGTTTGCACCGTGGGGCGGCTATCACGCCGTTCTCGATTATCTCAACAGCCTCACCACGCCGACGCGCGAAGAGGATCTGTACTTTGCGCGGCATTACGCACCGGCAGACACCGCCGCGGCCGATCCGCAGCGGGAGCGATTGTTCTACACCCGGGAGAATGCACTGCGGATCGATGCGATGGCGGCGGCGATCCACCGTGAGGAGCTGGGGCCGAACGCGAAAACCGGGCACGCGGGAGACGGGCAGACGAGGCGCCG
>CAZNRF010000592.1:0-1699 GCA_964575075.1 uncultured Spirochaeta sp.
TAACGCCTACCGGGTTTCCTCGCTTCACCCCACCGCGGAGCCGAGTGTGCTGCGGAGGGCTCCGTGGCCTGCTGATCTTCCCGCCTCCTGGGGGGAGGCGTATCTCCAGGGCCCGGTGCCGGAGGGGGTTGCCGCGTTGGCCCGAGAGGTTACCGCCGGAATCGATGGCTATTACGAGTCGGTGAACGCCGTGCTGAACCACCTGCTCACGCAGTACTACTACAGCCTGTCCCCCGGTGAGGCGGTGACAGGGAACCAACTGGAACACTTTCTGTTTGAAAGCAGGAAAGGCTACTGCACGTACTTCGCCTTCTCGATGACGTTGATGCTCCGCGCGCTGGATATTCCCAGTCGCGTGGCGGTGGGGTTCTTCATCGATCCCGATGCCGCCATGCTGGAGTTCTATCCCGTTCGGGGAGACATGGCTCACGCCTGGGTGGAAGTATGGTTCGACGGCATCGGATGGGTCGAGTTTGATCCAACGTCCCAGCAGATCGCTCCCGGAGAAACGGTAGCCACGGACTTTCAGATCGACCGCGATCGTCTGTCGGAGCTGATTCAGGAGATACTGCGGGCCGGGGAAGACGCCGAAACCGATCCGAGTCAGGCGGGACCGGCGACCCCTACCGCGGGATCATCCGCAACGGCGATCGCCGGGCGAATCGCCGCGGTGGTTGCCGTCATGATTCCGCCGCTATGGTGGTACCGACGCAGACGGCGTTGGTTGGCGGCGCGTGCCCGCGATCCGCGATGGGCGGCGCTGGCGGTGATTCGTCGCGCCGGCAGGGCGGGTATCGACCGTGGGCGTGTCGGTGGTCCACGTGGTGGTGACCGTGACTGTGACTGTGACCTCAGCCTGCTGTCAGAGACGGAAGAGCGGGCTCGATTTGCCCGCACATTCTCCCGGAACGACCTGTATCAGCTGGAATCGATGGTGCCGCCGCGGGTTCTCCGGAGTGTGCGCCTCATCCCGCCGGTCCCGAGCAGGCGTCGCGGTCCGGGGCGCCCTATCAGGCTGATCGTCACCGTGGTGACCCTGGTGGCAACCGGCTACGCCGCGGTGGACGCACAGCCCGCACCGCAGGAATCCGCCGACGAACTCTTGGGACGGGCGGAAAGGGCGGTGTACACGGAGAATTACCAACAGGCGCTGGAACACATTCGTCAGGGGCGAGATCGGTTTCCCGGGGATTATCGCTTTCCCCTCCTGGAGGGGGATGTGTTCTTTGATCAGGATCTGTTCTCGGGAGCCCGCGACGCCTATCGGGATGCCCTCAGCACGGGGGCCCCGGATTACTCCACCCGCTACGCGTTGAGCCGAACGCTGGCCCGACTCAACGAGGATCACGCGGCCCTTGCCGAGCTGGAAGACCTCCACCGGCGCTACCCCGATGACCTGACGGTCATTGGCGATTTGGCGTGGCAGTACTTCAAAGTGCAGCGCCTGGCGGAGGCGCGGGAGCTTCTGGAGGCAACTCGGGAGGAATACCCCAACGATCGGGAACTGCTGATGACGCTTGCCACGGTGTATTCCGGCGAGTGGAACTTCTCCGCTGCCGAAGAGACCTACCGTGCGGCACTGGACGCAGCGGAACGGGTCAATGATCGCGTGTTTCAGGCGGTGGCGTACTACAACCTCAGCATCCTGTACGCCAACTTTCACCGTTACGACGCAGCGTACGGGGCCGCCGAGCGGTCG
>CAZNRF010000593.1:0-1695 GCA_964575075.1 uncultured Spirochaeta sp.
GGGGTGCAGTTGACCGGCCCGGGGGAGACGCCGATGAGCGGGCGGTCGGCAGGCTGGTCCAGTACTACCCGGTGAATCACCGGATGGCGGGAGGAAAGGTGGCTGAGCACAGGTGTTACCTGTAACCATTGATCTGTATACCGGGTGGTTCCACACACCCATGGTAACACGGGTTTCCCGGGATGTGGGCGCGGTGCGACACCAGTATTTTCTCAATAATATCAAAAAAAACGCTCTCGGAAGCGGCTTTTCTGCCGGCCGTAGGGGACACACAGTTGGCACGGAGATTTCATTGTTCTTGACACGAAATCATCACGGGAGGCAGTAATGAACACAACCAAAGATCGCTCTACGATCCTCGCGGAGCTCCGGGAAAAAGTGAAAAACGGCGTGCCCATTATCGGCGGTGGTGCCGGAACCGGTATTTCCGCCAAGTCGGAGGAGGCCGGCGGTATCGACCTGATCGTTATTTACAACTCCGGTCGCTACCGCATGGCGGGACGCGGCTCGCTGGCGGGACTTATGCCCTACGGCAACGCCAACGAGATTGTAAAGGAAATGGCCCACGAGGTGATCACCGCCGTGAAGAACACACCGGTTCTGGCCGGGGTTAACGGCACCGACCCGTTTATGCTGCGCCGCCATTTTCTGCAGGAGCTGAAAGATCTCGGATTTGCGGGAGTGCAGAACTTTCCCACCGTGGGGCTTATCGACGGCACGTTCCGGCAGAATCTCGAGGAAACGGGCATGGGCTTTGATCTTGAAATTGACATGATCCGGGAAGCTCACGAGATGGATCTACTCACCACTCCCTACGCCTTTGATACCGATCAGGCGAAGAAACTCGCCCAGGCCGGGGCGGACATCGTCGTTGCGCATATGGGCCTCACCACCAAAGGTTCGATCGGTGCGGAGACCGCCAAGACCCTCGACGATAGCGCCAAAATGGTGCAGGAGATCGCCGACGCCGCCAAGAGCGTCCGGGACGACGTGATCATCCTGTGTCACGGCGGGCCGATCGCGATGCCGGACGATGCGAAGTACATCTTCGATCATGTAAACGGGGTGGACGGTTTCTACGGTGCCAGTTCAATGGAACGTCTTCCCACGGAGGTCGCGATTTCCGAGCAGATCAAGGCGTTCAAGAGACTCACATTTTGAGCGGTGTCGCCCACGGGCGGCGCCCAGGCCCTGACGAAAAGGAGTACCCAGTATGAAACAGGCATACGTAGTTGGAACATTTGACACCAAGGCGGAGGAGCTGACCTACGTGGCGCAACTCATCCGCGACAGTGGAACGCAGGCGGTCACGGTGGACGTCCCTTCCAAGGTGCACGAGGGCGCCGGCGCCGGTGCTGCCCCGGCGGATATCTCCAACACCGAGGTGGCGCGCCACCACCGGGACAACCCCGGATTTCTCGGCACCACCGACGACCGGGGTGCAGCGGTGACGATGATGTCGGAGGCGCTGGGCGAGTACCTGGTGAGCCTCGACGATTTGGGGGGTGTGATCGGCCTGGGAGGATCGGGCAATACCGCCCTCGTTACCGCCGCCATGCGGCGCCTCCCGGTGGGAACGCCCAAGCTTATGGTCTCCACCGTCGCCAGCGGTGACGTCGAGCCCTACGTCGGTCCCAACGACATCACGATGATGTATTCCGTCACCGACGTGGCCGGACTGAACCGCATCTCCCG
>CAZNRF010000594.1:0-1693 GCA_964575075.1 uncultured Spirochaeta sp.
CGGCTATCTCAGCCCCTCCGAGTTTCGGGGGATACAAGCAGCTTAGTGGTCCAGGTTTCAGGGGAACACTTCATCCTGGTACAGTACACTCTTGATCACGCCTGATCATAAAAACGCGTGTAATTCGTTTTAGTAAAGAGAATTAGGTGCAATCCCGACCCCTTCTGATCACTCTAAATCAGACGCTCACCCCGCCTTCTAAGCCGAGGGTCAGAGGTTCGAGTCCTCAACAGCCGCGTACATAGCGGGCGTACCGGAGGACAACGTCCGAGGAACGCTCCGCATCGGACCGAAGGGAGGAACGCGGCGACATTGGGCGCAAAAAACGGGATCGTCGGTTCATCGGGCGGTCCCTTTTATGACGGACCGGGGGCGCCTGCGGGCGCCGTTACTCCACCGCCTCGATTTACTCGGCCTTCAGGCCGATCACATCGGCAATTTCGTCAGTGGACATCCCCCGGGATTTCATCCGCCGGACCAGTTCCCGGCGCTCTTCCTGCCGTCCTTGTTCGAGTCCCTGCTGTATCCCTTGTTTCTCGCCCTCACGCCGGGCATAGATAATCTGCGACCGCCGGTCCCGCTCCGCTTTGATACGGTCCTAGTACTTCTCCCGGAGTTCCTCATTCGCGACAAACTGCCGACACAGCTGTTCTGCATCCTCGATGTCCGGGTCTTCTTTCAGAATCTGCAACAGAATGGAATCTTCCATGGCATCCACCTCTCCCCGCTCATGCATATAGTATAGCCATCGTGACTGTTCGGCGGTATCATCCACCTATCCGGATACATGCGCCCACCAACGCGTTTCCCGTCGGCTTCTCACACGACGCATAAAGTACGCTTCCAGACGAGTTCCGTCGTCCAGTTCCAGGATATACCAGTGGCGATCGGCAGAGCGTTCGGATGAGCCGCCACGGTCACGCCCGGTCGTTCTCCGGAGCTGTTTCACACCGGTGACTGTGTGTTCGCGTCCCTCCCATTGCACCCGCGTCGGAATACCCGGTTCGCCGCGGCGAGAATCGACAAAGTTATAGGCACCCCGGGGTATAATGAGGGGGAGGAATTCTGTTGGCATACCTTACTATTGTACCATAGACCGACGACGATCCGTGCTACAGGAGATGTACCATTGAATACAGGGAGGTTCCATGACCGACTGGAGGCACCACGGCCTTCTCGTGGTAGACGTTCAGAACGACTTCCTGAAGGATGTCCCCGACCCGCACTCATTTCGACAATCCCTGGAATGGCTCCTCGCTTACTGTCGTAATAGTGGTATGGCTGTGTATCATCTGCGGGTATACCGCGAACCGGACCGTTCCAACTGGATGCCCTTCGAGATTCTCCGTGGCAGGGCTCCCTGCCTTCGCGAGACCACAGGTGCGGAAACCCCGGCGTGGGCGGCGGCGCTCCCGGACGAACCGGTCATACAGAAAGATACCTTCGACGGATTTCTGCGAACTGACCTGGATGGGCGGTTGCATAGTAGCGGAATACGTCACCTCTTTGTCGCCGGTCTTGTGACCAGCGCCTGCATCCTCACAACGGCGATGGCGGCGATGCAGCGGGGGTATCTCGTGACGGTTGTACGCGATTGCGTCGCCGATGAGGAGCCGGACCCCTCGGATACGCTCCGGCGGTATTGCGCGTTCGTGTTTTGTGTCGTGTCATGCCTGGCGATTTCGTTCCTGCA
>CAZNRF010000595.1:0-1684 GCA_964575075.1 uncultured Spirochaeta sp.
TACTCCACCTCTCCCGGAGCAAGACCACCCTCCGGACCTACCAGCACCCGAATCTCCTCCGGCGCTCGGGAAGAACTCACCGTTTCGGCGATAGAAAGGACGGCCGGCGCAACTTCATGAAACACGACCGACATGATCCGCGGCACAGACTCACCAGTTGGCGCGATAGCGGGCGCGCCTCCCACATCCTGCAGGGCGGCTACCGGTTCCACCGTGGGTACCGTTGATCGACCGGACTGTTGCGTCGCTTCCCGGACGATACCCTCCCAGCGACGACCTTTCCGCTCCAGATCACCAACGTCGGGACGGCTGACACAGTGCCGCGTTATCACCGGCACGATCCGATCAACTCCCAGTTCCGTAACCTGCCGAACCACGGTATCAAGCTTCTTCCCTTTCAGCAGAGCCATGTAGAGCGTCACCGGAATCGGAGAATGAGATGGATGATCCGAACCACGCGCTTCGCTGCGGCGCACAACTCGTAGGGCAACGGCCTCGTTGCCTCCGGGCGTCCCGACGACTTCGGTCATCGCGCGATCACCGCCACCGTCAATGCACGAGATTTCCATCCCCTCTGTAACTCGCCGCACCCGCACCAGGTAGTGGTACTGCTCCTCCGTGAGCGTGATCAGCTCCCCAGGGGCGGGAATCGTGGATACGACCAGTTGCTTCACTACCGCTGCTGCTCCAGAAACTCCATAGCGCGCTGCAGAACTCGGTCATACTCCAAATCATATACCTCGTCACGATTGAGGGTACGGTTCACTTCCACCCGAACCAGCCGGCGAAGATAGCGCTCATTCACATCAAATCCTTCATCCTGCAAACTTGCAATGAAGTCGGTCAGTTCCCCCTCAGACGGTTCTCCAACACGCCCAACAAATTCCTGGATGCGACGTTCTTCCTGAACCTGGATAATAGCTTCCTGCTCAGAATCGCTGAGTTCCTCCGCCTCCACCTCGATGTCGGGCTCAACGCCTACCGCATCGATGTCGGTTCCGGCGGGAGTGAAGTAGCGCGCCATCGTCAACCGAAACCCTGCCTGGCCGATCCGACGCACTTGCTGGACGCTCCCCTTCCCGTAGGAGGTGCGTCCGATCACGGTCGCGCGATCGCGATCCTTGAGCGCTGCGGCGAGGATCTCCGCAGCCGAGGCCGACCCTCCATCGATGAGAACCACGATCTCTATATCGTCATCTATCTCTTTCCCGGACCGGGCGGTGAACCGTTGATTCTCCCGGGCTACCCGCCCACGCGTTTCAACCACTAATCCACCGTCAAAGAACAGATGAGCAACATCAACAACACCGCTCAAGAGGCCTCCAGGATTGGAGCGAAGATCGATAATCAACTCCTCGTAGCCGGCATCCTGAAACTCATCTATCGTTTCTTTGACACGCTCATTGGTATACGGGGTGAACTGAATGATCCGAAGAAACGCGGTCGTGTCATCGATCATCGCTGATTTTACGGTGGGAACCTGAATAACAGCTCGCTCGAGTGCCACCGGAAACTCCAGCTCTTCACCGCGAAGTATCGTGACGGCGACTTCCGTCCCCGGCTCTCCCCGCAGGCGATCCACGACATCATCTACCGACATATCCGCGGTGGACTCACCCTCCACCGCCACAATGCGGTCTCCCGCACGGAGCCCCGCCCGAAACGCGGGAGTATCCTCAATGGG
>CAZNRF010000596.1:0-1678 GCA_964575075.1 uncultured Spirochaeta sp.
AAGGCCATGTCGTTCCGGCCCGATATACTGGTACTCGATGAGCCCACGAGTGCACTCGCACAGCATGAAGTGGAAAGCCTGTTCCAGATTCTCAAAACCCTACGTGATCGTGGTGTGACGATGATCTACATTACTCACCGGCTGCAGGAGCTGTACCGCGTAGCGGACACGGTTACGGTTTTGCGTGACGGGCGCCACGTAGGCACCATAGAGATCTCGCAGGCCACGACTGAGCGTGTTGTGGACATGATGTTCGGAGAAGTGGTGACTTCGGGGCGACCTCACTCTCAGCCGTCCGAGGAAGTGGTACTCGAAGCAAAAGGGCTCACCCGCAACGGGTGGTTTCATAACGTTTCTTTCGTCCTGCGGCGCGGCGAAATACTCGGAATAGCCGGGATGCTTGGAGCCGGCCGTACCGAACTGTTGCGGTCGATCTATGGTGCTGATCCGCTCGACGCGGGCGATGTTCGCATTGGACGCCTCACTACCGGCTCTCCTTCCCCGCGTCGGATGAAGGCTCAAGGAGTCGGTCTGACGCCGGAGAATCGAAAAGAATCCGGACTTATACAGATTCACTCGGTGCATGACAATCTTACCCTTGCCGCGTTGAAGCGGCTTTCGCCCACCGGGCTTCGGAAACGTCGGAACGAGAGTGAAGTAGTCAAACGACAAATCGACCGGCTCGATATTGACGTCCCTCTCACAGGCGCTATCGTATCCAAGCTCAGTGGCGGGAACCAACAAAAGGTGGTCATTGGTAATTGGCTGAATGATGAACCATCGGTTCTCTTCTTTGACGAACCGTCTCGCGGGATCGACGTAGCGGCCAAACAACACATTTTCCGTATAATCTGGGACCTCAGCGCCGAGGGAATCAGCTCGATCTTTGTATCGACTGAGCTGGAGGAACTGCTCGAGGTATGCCATCGGATTCTTGTTATGCGGGGTGGCGAGCTCACCGAAGAGGTCGATCCGGAAAGCATTTCGCTAGCAGAGTTATACGCTCGATGTATGGAGGATTAGCTTGGTGTTCACGAAGATTTTGAAACGAGGAGGAGGGTTTCGGGGGCAAAGCATTCTCGAGCTCGTCCTCCTGGTCATTTGCATCATTCTTGCGGTAATGGCTCCCGGGTTCTTCTCGACGCGGAACATCCTCAACATCATGCGGAACGTCGCAATGCAGGGGGTTATCGCTTTTGGTATGACGATGATCATCATCTCGGGCGAGATCGACCTCAGTGTCGGTTCCGCCGTGGCGTTTGCGGGGTGTCTATCGGCTTTGCTGGTGCGAGGGTTCGTATCTCTGATGATGCCCGCGGGCATCGCGGTCGGCCTTGCAATTGCGGTGACTCTCGTCGCGGGTTTCTCTATTGGAAACTTCACTGCCTTTCTGCGGACCCAGTTTGCTGTGCCGAGTTTTATTACCACATTGGCGTTGATGACGATTCTTTCCGGTATTGCCAATCTCCTGACCGGGGGATTCCCCATCAGTTCGTTTCCCCGATGGTACAACTTCTTCGGTGGAGGCTACGTGCTGAACGTGCCGTTTCCTGCGATTCTGTTTCTGGCCGTGTTCTTCTTCACCCATTTTCTTATGAATCAAACGACTTTCGGTCGGGCTGTGTACGCGGTAGGCGGGAACGAAGAAGCTGCTCGTCTGAACGGTATCAACGTACGA
>CAZNRF010000597.1:0-1643 GCA_964575075.1 uncultured Spirochaeta sp.
CGCCTTCCGCGGTGACGCGGCTCCCGCTGCTCGAGGCCGCCGGGGCACTCACCGAAAAGGTGATGGTTCCGTTCTCGTCCTGCGGCTCGAGGATACATCCCGCAAGCAGCAGTATCGCCGCCGCCGCGGTGACTATTCGAATGGTTCGGATGACATTGTTACTCATACCACCCTCCTTATTGGATCTCGATCACGACGGATCCGCGAGTTGCCCGCGGTCCCGGGGGAACGGTCACGATTCCACCGGAACCGGTGGTATCTTCATCATCGCTGCCTGCGCCGATCGGGTCGGTGTCGGTTGAGCTGTCTTCATTTGCCTCATCGGCGGGGCTGGAGGGCGATCCCGGCTCTCCGGAGGTGCGACTTCGCTGGCCGGCGGTCACCGAGCGTTGTTGACCATAATTGTTCACGAAGGCAACTTCACCTTCACTTACCTCCAGCTCTTCGCCATCGAAGCTGAAGTCGGTTCCGCGCACCGCAGCGGTGGAGATCGGACTACGCACCTGAAAGTCCTGGGAGCGCCCGTCGGTGGAACGAACCTGAGCGCGCATGCGACCCACGTTCAGATTGAGCTTGGTTTCTACGCTGTCGCTGCGCTCAACGATCTCTTCAAACTCCATACGGGTGAGCTGTTCCACCTCAACAGTTGAGCCGCTGACTCGAATCTCGGCGGAGGCGTTAAACCCCGTGGAGATCATGGTATTTCGTGCCAATTGCATACCGACTTCGGCCGGTGTCCATGACCCGCCGGCCGCTGGTCGAACCTCTACCTTGCCGGAAATTTCAGAAAACTCCGCCTGCGCCCACACTCCCGAACCGGTGGTGGCGATCAGCAGAGCAAGCGCCGTGATAATGCCCCTCTTCATGGCAATCCTCCTCAGGAATCGATACTCGAAAGATCAAAAACTCAACGACGCACTCAATCGCACACGGTAGTCGAAGCTGTTGGAGCCTTCGACAAGCACGTCTTCATTGGCCAACAGGAAGCCGGTGGTAAGACCGAGGCCCAGATCGCTCAAGGGACGCCATCGGATATCGAGATCCACCTCGCTACCCAGATACGCACCATCAGAGTCGGGGTCCACATCGGACACCGACACCACTCCGGACCCGGCAGAGCGGAAGAAAGTGTACAACACCAACCGGGTTTGCAGAGATTCAAGAATCCCGTCAGACGCCGAGAGGGGCTTCATACTGAAAGATACCTCCCCAACGGTAGAGTTTCCACTCTGGAGACCAAAAACCGCACCTCGTCCGGCGGGGGTTACGGCGGTGAACATCGTCGCGTTGTCTGCGGTGTTGCCTTCAGTGAAGCTGGCGTAATCCGAATCTCCGGAACTGTACACGGCACCCAGCGACGCCGCTGAGGAGAAGAACGCGGGCAAAAAGTACTGGACCGTTCCGTCTACCAGGTGGCCCACGATCGGCTTGTACTGGTACGCATTCTCTTCACCTTCATCATCCGGTAGGAGCCCGATGGTGCGACCGCTGTTAAACACGTAGGAAAGCGAATAGAACAACGAGCTCACCCCCGGAATGGGACCGTCGACCTTGAGGATCGCATACTGGGTGTCCAGGAGTCCGCCGACGGCGGAGCTCTCTTGGGCTTGAGCCTGGGTAGCACCTTCCTGAATGACCGAATC
>CAZNRF010000598.1:0-1634 GCA_964575075.1 uncultured Spirochaeta sp.
TGTAGGCGCTGTCCCAGGACTTTCGCTCCGCCATCACGATAAGTATATGGGGTTTCGTGTGTTGAAACAATTGAAGATGGCGGGGTGTCCTGTCCAAGAGGCCGCCCAATGCTTGACCGCCGGCCACCGGAGGGCTACGCTGGGCCCATGAAACATCAGCTTCGGAGTCTCACCAGTACCGGCGGGCGGCGTATGGCCGGCGCCCGGAGCCTGTGGCGTGCCAACGGCATGGAGCAGGAGCAGTTCGGGAAACCGATTATCGCCATCGCCAATTCCTTTACGCAGTTTGTCCCGGGCCACGTGCACCTCCACGACGTGGGGCAGCGCGTCAAGGCGCGTGTGGAAGCGGCCGGGTGCTTTGCGGCGGAGTTCAATACGATCGCCGTGGACGACGGCATCGCCATGGGTCACGATGGGATGCTCTACAGCCTGCCCAGCCGGGAGCTCATCGCCGACAGCGTGGAGTACATGGTAAACGCCCACAAGGCCGACGCCCTGGTATGCATCAGTAACTGCGACAAAATCACCCCCGGTATGCTCATCGCCGCCATGCGGCTCAACATTCCCACGATCTTCGTCTCTGGAGGTCCCATGGAGGCGGGCAACGCCCACGGTCGCAAGCTGCACCTGGTGGACGCGATGGTGATGGCGGGAGACCCCGAGGTAGACGAGGAGACGCTGCGAGAGGTGGAACTGGCGGCGTGTCCCACCTGCGGGTCGTGCTCCGGCATGTTTACCGCCAACTCGATGAACTGTCTCAACGAGGCGCTGGGGCTGGCGCTGCCGGGGAACGGTACGGTGGTGGCCACGCACCGTCTCCGGGCGGAAATGTTCGATACCGCCGCCGATCGGATCGTCAAGATGGCCGCGGCGTATTACCAGGAGGGGGATGAGTCGGTTCTCCCGCGCTCCATCGCCTCCCGGGAGACGTTTGAGAACGCCATGCGCCTCGATATCGCCATGGGCGGCAGTACCAACACGGTGCTTCACATCCTGGCGGTGGCACAGGCGGCGGGGGCTGACTTCACCATGGCCGACATCGATCGCCTCTCCCGGGAGACGCCCAATCTGTGTAAGGTGGCGCCCTCCAGCCAATACCACGTGGAAGATGTAAACCGCGCCGGGGGGATCCTCGGCATCATGGCGGAACTGGCGCGGCTGGGCCTGCTTGATGTGAGTCGCCCCCGAGTGGACGGGCTCTCTCTCGGGGAGGCGCTGGAGCGGTACGATATCGCCGCGAGTGAAGACGTGAGGGCGGAGGTGCGATCCCTCTACGCCGCGGCACCGGGAGGCGGCCGGCGCAACCTTACGATGGGCAGTCAAGCCAACAGCTATCCGAATCTCGACACCGACCGCGCCGCCGGGTGCATTCGAGACGGAGAACACGCCTATTACGCTGAGGGTGGCCTGGCGGTGCTCTCCGGCAATCTGGCGGAAGCGGGTTGCATCGTGAAAACCGCCGGCGTCGACCCGTCGATCCTGGAGTTCCGCGGTACCGCCCGCGTCTTCGAATCGCAGGACGACGCGGTGGAAGGCATCCTCAATGACGAAGTAGGTCCGGGAGATGTGGTGGTGATCCGCTACGAGGGCCCCAAGGGCGGCCCCGGTATGCAGGAGATGCTCTATCCCACCAG
>CAZNRF010000599.1:0-1629 GCA_964575075.1 uncultured Spirochaeta sp.
ATTTCGCATTGGCGATTACCGGTTGTTCTATACTGTGGACGAGGGCGAACGGATACTATTCATAGTGGCACTACGGCATCGCAGGAACGCGTATCGGTGAAGCATGCACAGGGGCTTCTGGATAACATAGCGCTCCACCAGGTTTGGCGCCAAGATTCCACCTCGGTGTCACCGAGATGGTTGGCGAGGGCGGGAGGTGCACTCACTGCTTCCGGCGGCCGCCGGGCTCCTGGTGTGACCCGTGGACCGGGTGTGCTTCGAGCTCGCCTCCGCGAGAGACCGTCTGAGCTGCCCCACCGAACTCACATCGGCCCCAAAGACCCGCCACCGCGGCTGCACTGTTTCCCGTTCCCGGTGATCGTGCGGCGAACCGGTCGTCAGCTTTTGCAGAGGGTACGGCATCGAGACCTGAGCCCGCGCGGCATCCGGTCCGTAGAGCCGGAGTGGCGGCGTTCCACACCGGGCCACTGATTCGCCGAGGAGCCGGAAGGCTCCGGCGGCCTTCAAGAGGACGGTTGCGCGACATTAGCGGCCGGGAGTTTATCGTCTGAACCTACGCCACGTCCACGAACCGGAGATTCGCCAAGCTATCGTCGGGGATCTGTTCAAAGATGTCTTCGAGACCGCAAAAACCGCTCAAGCTGCCGGAAAGTCCTTTCGCACCGTGTTCGTCGTTGACGAAGCACAGAACTGCGCCCCGGAGGGGCCATCCCGGTCGATCCCCGCCTTCCGATGGATGAAGGTAATCGCCTCCGAGGGAGGAAAGTTCGGCGTCGGCCTCATAGTAGTGACTCAGCGACCGGCGTACTTCAGCAAAGACGTCCTGGCGCAGTGCAACTCCCAGGCAATCTTCCGCCTGATAAACGGAGGGGACCTGGACCAGGGGGCCAACACCGTGGAGGGGATCTCCGAAACCGACCTGCAACAGATCCCCCAGTTCGCTACTGGGCAGGCGGTGTTTACGGGTGTGGGGGTTACGCTGCCGGTGAGGGTGCGGGTGGAGGAGTGATCCACAATCAAGCACTCGTCGTGGAATAGAGCAGAGGTGAACCGCCCACAGTCGGAGTCCCAACGCCTGGACCATCGTGAGAACGGTCGCAAACTCTGAATCTCCTTCCGGGGACAGCGCTTTGTAAAGGCTTTCCCGGCCGAGCCCCGCCGGCCCACGTGGTTCGAGGATCGTTTCCGGCAGGCTCAATCGATTCCGGAGCCCCGGGAATACCGTCCGTCCGCCTTCACCCAGTCTACAAACTTCGACAGAGAAAAGCCCGCGTTCAGGCAAGCTGCGCAACAGCAAACGGAGGTATAGAATAGGTAAAGATTGGCGGAGCAAACTCGTGAAGACGATGGCCGCCTAAGAACGGAAGCAGGGAGACGCGCGAGATGCGTAGAACTATACAAGTAAGTATCTACCCCGGGGACGAAGGCTGGTACGTCGCTGAAGCAGTCCACATTCCCGTCGTAACGCAAGGGCGCAGCTACGACGAGACGATCACGAACCTCCGGGAGGCTCTGGCGCTGCACCTGGCAGATGAGACTCCGGAAGATAGCGGGGTTTATCCGGGCGCGCCGGTGCTCATTACGGTGGAGATGGAACCCTTCGACCAAATCGGTAGTCGGGCCCCGAGT
>CAZNRF010000600.1:0-1628 GCA_964575075.1 uncultured Spirochaeta sp.
CGTATCCTTATCAACGACCGCGACGTCACGTGGGAAAGTCCGGCTGAACGGCAGATCGGCTACGTCTTTCAGGACTACGCGCTGTTCCCGCACATGACGGTGGCGCAGAACGTGGGCTACGGCTTGCGGGTGCGGCACCGGCCGGCACCGGAAATTCGTGACAAAGTATCGGAACTGCTTGAGTTAATGGACCTGCCCGGCTATGAGGACCGGGATGTGAGCACCCTCTCCGGCGGTGAACGCCAGCGGGTGGCGATCGCCCGGGCCTTGGCGGTGGACCCGGTGTTGCTGCTCTTGGATGAGCCCTTCTCCTCAATTGATGAGGTGCTCCGCCGCGATCTTCGGGATGAGATCGTGCGCCTCCAGAAGCGGCTGGGCATAACCGTGGTCTTTGTGACCCACAGCCAGCAGGAGGCGCTGGCGATTTCCGATCGGGTGGCGGTGCTCCGCGCCGGCCGGGTGATCCAGTATGACGCGGTGGAGACGCTCTACCGCCACCCCCGGGATCGGTTTGTGGCCTCCTTTGTGGGGGAGGCCAACTTCTCGGATACCGCGGCCGGGACGCTCAGGGTCCGCCCGGGGCAGATGGACATAGCTGACCGCCCCGGCGACGACCCTCGGCGGGAGCCGCTGCAGCGGGATGCCGTTCCCGCCTCGAAGGGGGAGCGGATCCGCACCATCCCGGCGGTAATAGAAACGCACCAGTTTCTCGGTGCGTACCACCGCTACCAGTGCCGTTCAGAGCTGGGGCCGCTCATCGTCACCGCGGCGGAGCGCTACGCCCTGGGCGCGGAGGTGACCGTTGGATACGACCCCGCCGCTGGGTGTATCCTACCCGAAACGGAAGCAGGAGAGATGCGATGAGCCCCATCTACGAGTTTTACGCCCCCTTTGCCCACATTCCCGGCCGGTATGAGCTGGCCCGGATCCACTCGCCCACCCACGGATCGTTTGACACCGTGATCGTGATCACCACCACCACGGACGAGCCGGTGGTGGTGTACGTCAACTCCCGGGCGGGAGCGCGCTTTATGGCGGAGCGCTATCCGGAGAGTACGGCGATTCGGGTGCCGGAGGAGGCCCTCTCCATTGAGGGTGATCCCTGGTCCCCCGTGGTGGGCGGTGGGCTCATCGCCGAGGAGGGGCCGGTTCGTCGGCTGAACCTTCGGTTCGAACTGATCGATGAACACCCGGTGCCCCGGGCGGTTCCCTATGGAGGAGAGGATTTTCCCGTGTGGGGGAGTGGGTTTACCTGTAGCGGTGTAGACTTGGAGCTGCCCGCCGCCGTTTCCGGCGAAGTGGCGTCTGCCGGAGGGGCGGTGGAGCGCTGGAACGAGGAGTCGGCGGTGATCACGCGAGGTTCCTTCGGGGCGATCGTTCCTCGTGAGTGACACCCATTCGCAATACACGAGCGGACAGTCGGGGTGGGGCCCGTATCTCGTCCTGGCCGCGGCGGTGCTCTGGGGAACCTCGGGCACGGCGCAGGCGTTGGCACCGGAGGGTTCGACGCCCATGATGATCGGTGCCGTGCGGGTGGGCCTCGGCGGTGTTGCGCTCATTGTCAGCGCGGCGGTCCGCGGGGAGCTTCTCCCGATGCGGGGGTTTCTCCGGCCGGTTATTCTCCTGGC
>CAZNRF010000601.1:0-1621 GCA_964575075.1 uncultured Spirochaeta sp.
CATCTTCTACATCGTCATCGGTGTAGTTGGTGACGCGCTTCATCTTCTCGAAGATAATCTCCGTGTCACCGAGCTCTTCCTTCCCTTCATCGATGAGTTCGTCCTGGTACTTCTCCACCTCCTGGTCAATCAGCGAGGTGATCGTCCGGGCGATCTGGTCTTTGATGAGGTACTCCACCGTGGCCTGATACTGGAAAATCGGGCTGATCAGTTCACTATCGAGAATGTTCACCGAAAGCTTGACGTCCGTCACCGTTTTGGGCTTGTGGGCGTTGTCTTTGAAGGCACACTTCACCACGGAATAGGCGTTTTCGCCGCGAATAAATGCACCGACATCCGTCTTTTGTCGCAACAGGGAGTTGGTCTCGTTCTCCAGGTCGTTCATACCACGCTGGATATGCCCCTGCAGGTGACCGTACATATTTACGATCGATTTCTCGATCTCGCCGGTATTGAACTTGTCCGCGCCGGCGATCTGATCCAGCATCTCCGCGATCTCTTTCGGCGTATACCGCGCAAGCGCCTTGTTCTCTTCCTTGTCGATGAAGTTCCGGATCTTCTTCACCATCTCATCTTCAGTGGTGGTGATGTACCGGTTGAACATGTTCTGGTAGTTCTGGTTGAAGTAGTTGTACAACTTCTCCTTCAACCCACCCATCACATCAAGACGCTGAAGCACTTCCTCAGGAAGCTTGGTTTGGATCGTCTCAAGGACTTTATCCGCCTCCTCGTTGATCAGCTGATCGTATTCCGTCTTCTGGTCGCGACCATCCTGGGCGAGACTGTTGCGAGACCCTACCGCTGAAGGTCGTTCTGGATGAAATACGTTTGGACTGCGTGACAAATCAGACATAATTCCCCCTAATTGTCAGTAATCGTGGCTTACGACACGAATATATCGTGCTGTGTTTTGCATTTCCGGGTTCATGTCGAACAGTACACAATTCATGACTACTCGACCCCAATTTCAGATAGTAACTCGCCGGCTCTCCTCCTCGTAGTCTCAACATAGGATTCCTCCAGGAGAGCTTGCAACTCTTCAGCGGGCCGCTCCCCTTGCTGGATGCGCTCGCTCAATTCAGCGAGCGTCCGATTATGCTCCTGCGCCGATTGTCGAATAAATCGGTCAGCAATTGCCCACATTGTATCACCTCGACGAATTTCGTACAGCGTTTGATCGGGAAGCTCCAACTCATTTCCCGGAAAAATCCAATCCGGATCGCGGACATCCGGCCCCATCGACCCGATCGGCGCGTATCCGTTGAGCTCGGCAATACGGTTTACCATGCGCAGAATATCCGTGACCGTGACGGTGAGGGCGACGTTTGCGTCCGTCCCGGAACCGGCGTCCCCCGAGGCGGCATCGTCCGCGCCGGACTCTGGGGTATCGCCGGTGTCCAGGGTATCGTCGGCCTGGGCGGGATCTCCGGTGTCCAGGGTATCTCCGGTGTCCAGGGTATCGTCGGCCTGGGCGGTATCGCCGGTCTCTGCGCTGTCGGAGCGATCATTCCGGGCAGGCTCCGTCTCGGTGGCAGGCTCCGTCTCGGTGGCAGGCTCCGTCTCGGTGGCAGGCTCCGCGCCGTCTGGGTCATCGGCGGGGGTAGCGTCATCGCCGGTGGAA
>CAZNRF010000602.1:0-1621 GCA_964575075.1 uncultured Spirochaeta sp.
TCGTTCGGGTCTTACAGAAGTCTGAAACAAACGAGCGGTACATTATCACCGATATTATCCAGGCGATTGCGCCATTGGAGACGATGTCTGCCACGTAGCTGCTCTGGGTGATGGTGGGATGAAACTGTGGGATAATCTCGATCGCTCCGACACTCACCAGCAGGTAAAACACGAAGCTCGCTCTCGGAGGAACCAGAAAGGCCACCGCCACAACGTAAATGATGGCGATGTAAATGGTCGGCAGCCGGAATATCTCCGCTGAGAGTATCGCCGTCCGGATGAGCGCCACCGCCATGGCAACCACCACCGGCGTATATTCAAAGATGCGGTGCGGAAAACGGAGAACGTCGGGTGGTTTCCTGGGCAAATGGTGCGAAACCCCGGCGATGAGCAGGGCAACCAGAGCGGTAGCAAAATAGACGACGCCCAAAACCGACCCCGGTGGCGCAACGAAGACCCCGTACGCCGCCTGCTCCACTCCGAGGGCGAGACCAATTATGAAGATACGGCGAATATTGCGAGAGAACCGATCCCGGCGTATCGCACCGTGGTGCTTACGAGGAATCGAGGGGGTGATACGTTCCGTCGGCGTGGATCCAGCAGTGAGAAGACGCATAGAATGAGTGCGCGCGCTCCCTATGCGCGGTGTGCTCGATGGTGTGGATGTGATTCAGGATCACTCACCCACCGGACGGCGCGGGCGTTGCTGTGCACCTGCTCCACGTTTTTGCACCCGGGAATGACGCACGTTACAGCGGGATGGTTTAGCGGCCACGCCAGGGCCCACTCTACCAAAGGCGCTCCCTCAGGAAGCTCCTCGGTTCGCACCTGCTCAACTTCGTTGAGAATGCTCTGCCGCTTCTCCGGGTCCATCTTCGAGCGCCAGTCGTTCTCCGGAAAGGTTGCATCCGAACCGTACTTGCCGCTCAGGAATCCGCTGGCAAGAGGTACCCGCGCCAACACGCCCATCTTCGCTGCAGCCGCCGCGTCGAACACCTCACCTTCCGGTGCGCGATCCACCCGGTTGTAGATAATCTGCAGCGTCTCGCATCCGGCGCGCGGTGCCGCCTGAACCTGTTTGAGGTTGTCGTTCTTACTTACTGAGAGACCCAGATGGCGCACCAGGCCGTCCTGTTTCAATCGCGCGAGCTCCTGCCAGAGTTCCTCGTGAAAGAACTCCTCGTCGGAGGGGCTGTGAAACTGCAGCAGATCCAGGTAATCGGTACGGAGTGAACGCAAAGACTCCTCAACCTGCTTTCGGACGTCGGCGGGATCCCAGTGGCGGGTGCGTTCCTGATAGCCGTGGTAGTGGTGACCGAACTTGGAGGCGACGATCCACGAATCCCGCTCTCGATGGAGGCGCGCCCCGATGAGTTGTTCGGAGAGATGATCTCCGTAGCACTCGGCGGTATCGATCAGATTAATGCCGTCGTCTTTGGCTGCTCCCAGAATCGCGTCAACTTCCGCGCTGGTGAAGTCGACTCCCCACTCGCCTCCGAACTGCCACGTCCCCACGCCTACCACGCCCACGTTGCTTCCCGTGCTTCCCAGCTTCCTTGAAATCATGCTCTCCCTCTATCAAGCTCTGCCGATACTTGCCTCCGGACTGCGCGTCCCCCGG
>CAZNRF010000603.1:0-1605 GCA_964575075.1 uncultured Spirochaeta sp.
GCACGGGCCAATGAGATCTGGCTGGGTTCGGGGTTCTACCGCTGGGCGGTAGACTACATGCATCGCGCCGGGACGCATCGCCCATCCATGCTTCTGGATCTCGAGGCTGGGCGCCGGACGGAGATCGACTTTATTAACGGGAAGATCGTGGAGTACGGCCGGCGGGCGGGGGTTGCCACGCCCTACAACGAGACGATGGTCGGCCTGGTGAAAGCGCGGGAGAAATTTGCTCGCCGTGAGGCACCGTAATCATCCACTGACCTGGTTGCGGCCGCGGTCTTTGGCGCGATAGAGCTCCTCGTCGGCGATCCTGACCAGGCTGTCTACGGTATGGGACAGGGCGCGAGGATTGGAGGTACGTACCGGGCCGAGACTCGAAAGACCGAGGCTCAGGGTAATCGGCCGTTCCGGTATTGTCCGGGCTGATTCCACGGCACGGCGGATGCGCTCGGCGGCGGTGCGAGCGCCGGAATGGTCGGTTTCGGGCAGGATGATGAGGAACTCTTCGCCGCCCCATCGGCCGATGCGGTCGGTGGGGCGTAGGGTGGCGCGGATCGTCTCGGTGATGCCCCGCAAAGCGGTATCGCCCATCTCATGCCCCAGCTCATCGTTAATCCCCTTAAAATGATCGATGTCCGCGAGAAGCACCGAGAGGGCGTTGCCGTGCCGGTGAGCGCGAGAGAGCTCGCGGTCCAGTTCTTCGCTGATCTTGCGGCGGTTGGGAATACCGGTGAGCTCATCGATCTCCGAGAGGTATCGCAGTTCGTCCTCCATGCGCTTTCGCTCGGTGATATCTCGCGACGATCCAACCAGTTGCACCACCCGGCCTTCCTTGATGACCGGGGAAAGCTGGGTGTGCCATATGCGAGCCCCCGCGGGGAGCTGCAACTCCTCCTCGTAGCTGATCGGTTCGTTCAGCTGCAGACAACGGCGATAATGCCCTTCCACCACGGCGCCTTGGGAGACGCCCAGTACCTCCCGAGGTGTCTTGCCGCGAATCTGATCGGTAGACAGACCGGTAAGCTGTTCATGACAGGCACTCAGTTTGCGAAATTCAAAAGCCGCCCCGGCATCGATAACGTCGACCAGAAACATCGCATCCTGGGTGTTGGCGAAGATCGCCCCAAACTCCAAAATAGCCTGATCCAGCGCGGCGCGAATCTGTTTCTCTTCGGTAATATCGTGCTGAATCCCCACAAAATTGGTCACCGTGTTCGTCTCATCCAGGATGGGTGAGATGATCTGAAACGCTTGATACAGGGAGCCATCCTTTCGGCGGTTGGTAATCTCCTCCCGCCACTGGACTCCCGAGCGGATCGTGCGCCATAGCTCCTGGTAGTACTCCCGGGGAGTCTCTCCGGAGGAGAGCACCGACATCGGGGCGCCGTCCAACTCGTCGAAACGGTAGCCCGTGAGCCGGCAGAACGCATCATTCACGTATTGGATTGTGCCGTGCGCGTCAGTCACGTATATTCCGTGGTGTGCGGAGTCCACCGCCCGCTGAAGGATCTCTACCGCTATCATTGTCGCGCCTCTCCTGTAAGCAGTGCTACCGGTATCACCTCGAGGAGGCGAGAGACCAGGATCGAGCGCTCGGTACCGGTC
>CAZNRF010000604.1:0-1601 GCA_964575075.1 uncultured Spirochaeta sp.
CTATAGAGTATGGAATGGATCCCAGTTGCGCATGCTCCTGCGGATCCGCCACCTGGTGGTAGAGCGAGGCATGTCCGTGGCGGCTGCGGGCTACGAGATCCTTCACGAAGCGGAACCCGGTACGGCCGATACGAAAGCGCGCCTGGAAGCGTTGCGGAGTCGGCTGATTACGTTGCTGTTGTACAATCGCGCCGGTTTCCAGCGGAAGACGGACAGCGTTCTTGAAGCACCTCAGGGCGCCGGGAGTGCTGCGTTCTCGTTTCCCCTCAACAGTGATGCCCTTACGGTGACACCGCTCGTACCTTCGCGCCGCGAGCGGCAGGAGTCACCGGCGCCTGCGCAGTTGTTGGGACGTCCCGCTGCCGGTAGAGCTGGACAGCATGCGGAACCGATGGAAGCTGGCGAGCAGCCGGGTGGGGTGGTGCTTCACGTGCCGGTATCGCATCTGTTTACCGTTACCGCCCCCGTTGAGACCGCCCGCACCCTCCGCGCGATACTTCGCGCCCGGAACGTGCTCACCCCTGCGCGGCCGGCACTGGTGCCGGTACCTGCCGCGGCTTTGGCGACGTATCGGGAGGTGTTTGCCGGGGACCTTGATGAGCCCGGTGGTGATGCTGATGCCGGCGGTTTCACCGTTCGGTGTCGATTGCTCCCGGTGCTGCCCGTTACGCACGGAGCGACCCGGTGGTGGTCACCGCGGATGAGTCTGTTCATCGCGCTGGCTACCGATGTGGCTCTGGAGCAGTGGTTGGGTTCCCGGGGGATCACCTCCCTGTATCTGTGGGCCCCGGAAGACCCCTCGCTGCCGGAGGTAGTGTCCGACGATTGGCGGAGCGCAGCGACGGCTCACCGGTATGGCGTGGCCATTGGGGTACAGCGGCGCCGCTCCGGTGTTCGCCTGCCGGATGCAACGGTGCTCCATCTTCCCACCTGGAAGCCGGCGCTGACCGATACGCTGGCGGCGGGCCGGTGGCGAATGGGTCGCGCCCACCCGGAAGAGCTGGCGGTGGAGCCCGGCGCCGCTCCCGATAGCGGGTGGAGCGGAGGTTGGCGATTCGATGTGTGGCAGCGGGACCTCCTATCGCTGCTACCGCCGTATGTGACGATTCCCCCGCCTTCCGGGCCGGTGCCATGGTACGGAGCGAGCTGGACGGCGGACATCTCCCGAATCTGGCCCGATGTGGAGCTGCCCGGATGAGTCGCTCGCTTCGAACGGTTGCCGCGGCGCTGATCGTGGTGTTCGTCGGATTTCCGTCTCCTGTGGCCGCTGTTGATCTCGTTGAAAGCGCCCGCGCCCGGGCGCGCTGGTTCAATGAGATCGTGGATCCGTCACGGCCCCAGGATGTGCTGGTGCCGCACGTGATCTCAATACCGGGGGAGCCCGATATTGAGGTGCGCATCGATTCCCAACTGGGCAACCGCTACCATATCTTTCTCCGCCACGCTACTCCCCCTGCAGATTTGGCGAGTCCCGGAACGGTGATCGTTCGTCAACGATATTCCGACGGAGCGATCGACCAGATGAAAGTGTTTCTCCAGCACGACGAGGGTACGTTCCTCCGGCTTCGACCGGGGGACAGCCGCCGGATCCTCGAGATGGA
>CAZNRF010000605.1:0-1601 GCA_964575075.1 uncultured Spirochaeta sp.
ACTGTGGGTTTCGGCTCCCTCAGCGACGACGCAGCCATCCTCTCCGCGGGTCACGACGATGGGCGTTTGCCACCGGAGGCTGAGCGACCGGCAGAGCGCCTCAACGTCGGCGGTAATACCGCCGGTGGAATGGTCCGGGTTGCGGGAAGTCGGTTCCCGAAGGTCCGCTTCGATGAATTGCCGGGCCTCGGCGAGGTTGATCTTTCGAATAGTATTTGGAAAGACGTCTGCGTAGTGTCTGCTGTCCACGAAGACAATCGTGTCCTCGCTTTCGGTAAGCAGGTTGACGAGCTCGCGGCGGAAGCTCCCGGTAAACAGCGCCTCTTCGACCTGTTGGTTTACTATGAGCACGTCTACCCGTGGGAGTATACGGCGCAAGTAATCCAAGATACTGCAAGCGGTGGTTTCCGAGAGTTGATTGCGGGCGCCAATGTCGAGGCGAGGATCCTCACGGCCGGCTTCGTAGACTTTGGTATATACGCTGGTGTGCCATCCTTCTTCTTGAGAAATGAGACCGTCCGTGCCGGCGCCGGCGATCCTCAGGAGCCGTGTGAGCTCTCGGCCATACATGTCGTCACCGATCACTCCAATGGCGTAAATAGTGCCGACCTCGAGGGCACCGAGGTTCTTGACCACGTTGCCCGCGCCGCCCGCGGCAACCCGCAGATCCCCTACCCGACGGGTATCGAGCCCTGTTTCTACCGAGCGTTCGGCCGCGCCGTCCGTCACGAAAAGGTAGTGATCGACGCAGAAAGCGCCGAGGACAGCGACGGTAGCCTCTTTCATGCACGCGATTCCGCGCTCAGCGAGGGATATGGCGTCGGTCAGCACGACCAGTATCCTCGACGTATATGTAACCGCATACATAGGCAGTTTACGCCCTGATTCGGCCGTTGTCAACGTGCTTTGGGTCCGTGTGGGCGGAACAGAAGGCGCGATGGGGCGTTTTTCTTCAGTGATTGACCACCAGGATGCAAGCGATTACACTCTGCATAAGGGACACGATTATGGAGAAGCGCCGCGGCGAGGTTACGATAGTCGACATAGCCCACATCGCCGGGGTTTCCACTGCGACGGTCTCTCGAGTGTTGGCCGGGTCCGCGAAAGTGCGTGATGAGACACGAGAGCGGGTGCAGCGGATCATTGATGATCTGGATTATGAGCCGAACCACCTTGCACGAGGCCTTACCACCGCTTCCACATCAAACGTCGGTGTCGTACTGGAGGATATTGCAAATCCATTCTTCGTGGAGGTGGCACTGGGCATCGAGTCCGTTCTGCGACCCGCGGGTTACAGCGTGTTCCTCACCAGCTCCGCCTGGGATCTGGACAAGGAAGACGAGTTGGTTCGGAAGCTCGTGCGCAATCGCGTCGACGGCATCATCCTTGCACCCATTGACCCTTACGGGGAAACGGTACAGCTCTTGCAGCGCCGTGAAGTACCTTTCGTGCTGGTCAATGCGAGCTCGCAGGATCCGGGTGTGAGTTGGGTTAATGCCGACAACTTCCACGGCGGACGTTTGGCGGCTCGGGCACTCGTCGAAACTCCCTCGGAGGTGTTGATTGCCCTCTTTGGTTTCCCGCACCAGACCTCGGAGATC
>CAZNRF010000606.1:0-1600 GCA_964575075.1 uncultured Spirochaeta sp.
GATACTTACGACTACAGTTTTTCGGTTGATGGTCTTGACGTGATATGTATCGATAGCGCTACGCACGGCGTTGATCATGGAGGTGCCCTCAGCGACGCTCAACTCACATGGATTGCGGAGACTATTGAATCCACCGCTCAGCCCCTTGTCGTCGCAATACACCATCCTCCCGTACGCTACGGCATTTCTTTCATGGATTTCGTGGGTATGAATAATCCGGACAGTCTTCACTCTATCCTTACCGCCGTTCGCGATCGTGTTCTCGGCGTCTACTCTGGACACATCCATCAGGGTCTCGATGTCCTTCGTGAAGGCGTGCACTATTCCACAGTCCAAGGACCACAAGTGCAGGCGAACCTCTGGCCGAAAATAGACCAGCTGAACGGGCACAGAGTCTCGCCCAATCCCGGATTCACTGTTGTTACCGTGACCAGCCATGGTGCCATGACGCGACGCTTTACCTATGCGATCCCAACAATCTGAGTACAGGACAACTCCGGTTCGCATCCGAAATTTCCGCGATATTGGAGGTATCATAACGGAGGACCGACGGGAAGTGATTTCAGGCCAACTGTTCAGATCAGCGGACCTGAGTGATGCAGAGATGTCCGAACTATTGCTGCTCCAGAAACTGGGAATCAAGACCGTCGTTGATTTTCGCACCGATCTAGAACGCGATCGGTCTCCCTCTTCGGACCTCAGAATATACGGGATAGAGACAATTCATCTGCCGGTGCTCGACCCAGCACGATCAAGCGTTTTCTGGCGTCTCGAACGTGGAATCAAAACTGGTGAGCTTCGTTGTAAAGATGTCGATGAAGTGATGATCGAAACGAATCGCTCATTCGCGATTGAATGGGCTCCAATGTTTTCCGACTTCTTGCGGGTCGTCATCGAGCGAGCAGGGACACCTCTGCTATGGCATTGTACCGGAGGAAAAGATCGGACAGGGTTTGCTACTGCCCTACTATTGCGCCTGCTGGGAGCTACAGACGAGGCTATCCGAGTAGACTATCTGGCAAGCAGGGGAGCCAATCGGCTACGGGCCTCGCAGTCACTCAGCCTCGCGGTTCGAAGAGGGTTGCACACCCTCTTGGCGGTTCGGAGACTCACCGACGTTGACTGGGCGTGGCTGGAAACGGCTTTAATCGTTATCGATTCACACCAGGGTGGATTTCGCGGATTTTGTGGCGACGTTCTGGGTATATTTGACCGTGACATTGATCGATTAAGGGCTGTCTTGCTATCGCCCGATCAAATCGGATGAGGTTATGTACGCGTCCGGCGAACGGCACCAACGGCGGAGAAGAGATTCGGATCGTCAGCAAGACGCGCGCATTCTTCACACGCAAAGTGATCATGCCTCTGCTCGCCAGAAGTCACTTACCGTTTGCGTCTCGAACTGCTTGTGCATGTGTCATAGGCTGGATCTGTACTTGTAATCATCCCGCCTTTTCTGCAGCCAATTGGTTAGCGTCCAGTTTTTTTAACTTTTTGACCCAGGACGACACGTTGCTACAGGAGGACGCAGCCTATACGTCGAACGTGAAGACGAACCGGGTTCCGGCTTCGCCTTCGATCGTGGTTGTTGCGCGAAGCT
>CAZNRF010000607.1:0-1583 GCA_964575075.1 uncultured Spirochaeta sp.
GTATCCCTCCCGAGACGCTATCCATGACCGATAGAGTGTTTGTTGACACCAACGTCCTGGTGTACAGCAGGGATACCTCCCAGGGTGAGAAGTAGCAGATTGCAGTGCGCCGGATGGAGGCGCTGTGGGAGCACGGAGTACGCCTTTCACCTGCACAACCGGTACAGCCTGTCCTGGTGGGACGCCCTGGTGGTCAGTGCCGCCCGGTTGCAGCGGTGCCCGATTCTGTTGACGGAGGACCTACAGGAAGGTGCGGAATACGATGGACGGCGGGGGGTGAATCCGTTTACAGACGGGGTGGCAGCAACGTTTGTCGACTGAGAGCGATATGTTCCGGTGACGATGCGTTCCATCTATCGTGATCTCAACGGAAAAAAGTACCGAATAGCCCTCTTCCTGAAGCACCGTGACTTTTTCCGCTGTGGGTATCCCTGGAGGTACCCATGGAATACAACACACCTGGCCGGCCCGGCGCAGAGGATTACGAGCCGATCCGCCTCACCAGTGACTTCGTCTTCAAATACGTCTTCGGCAGTGAGACGAGCACCAGCATCCTGCGATCATTTCTTACCGCCGTGCAGACCGACGCAGGACTCCCCGCGGTAGCAGAGGTGGAGATCAGAAACCCCTTCAACCCGGCAGAGTCCTATGACGCCAAGACCTCAGTGGTGGATGTGCGCGCCCGGGATGTTACCGGCACCGTCTACACCGTAGAGGTGCAGGCCCTGCCGGAGGCGGCGTTTCGACAACGGGCGCTTTACTACTGGGCACAGGCGTACGCGGGACAGCTCGGGAAGGGACAGGATTACGAGCAGCTTTCACCAGTGGTGGGGGTGAACATCGTAGACTTCATCATCTTTCCCGGTTCACAGCCGGTGCATACAACCTTTGAGCTGGTCCTTCGCCACAACGGGCTGGTCGTTCTCACGGACCACCTGGCTATCCACTTTCTGGAGTTGCCCAAGCTGGAACGTGATCTTTTACCTGAGATCGGGACCGGCACCGGAGGTTCCCACATCTCGACGACCCTCCAGCGGTGGTTGTACTATATGCATGAACGCGGAGAGGTGGATGCGATGGAAGATCCGATTCTGTTACAGATATTGAAGGAAGACCCGGACATAGAGGACGCCGAGGAGCGGTACCGCCAGTTCGTCGCTGACGACGAGCTGCGGGAGAAGTACCAGGACCGCATCAAAGCAGAGCGTGACCGGCGATCGCAGATTATCTATGCCCGGAAACAGGGGCTTGCTGAAGGTCGCCAGGCGGGTCTCGAGCAGGGCCTTAAGGAAGGGCGAGAGAAGGGGCTGCAGCAAGGGATCGAAAAGGGAATCGAAAAGGGAGTGATTCTACGACAGGCCGAGATCGTACAACGGATGAAAGCGAAGGGCATGACTGACGAAGAAATCGCCGAGCTGACCGGTCTGAGTGTTGATGATATCGGTGCGATAACCGGATAAACGTCGTCGAATAATACCAGTCCTTCGGCCTCGATTCGGCGAAAAACGCTCCGTCCCTCGCCTCGGTACCGACAAACCCGTGGTATAATCTCGCCATCTCACACAGGCGAGGTAAAAACGGTG
>CAZNRF010000608.1:0-1582 GCA_964575075.1 uncultured Spirochaeta sp.
GGTTGGCGGTGGGTGGGGGGTTGGTAGCTGGGAGGCGCGGGGAAGGAATTGCCCGCGAACTCGCGCGGGTCGCCTCGGTGTTCAGCGTATCGCGGCCGTGACGAGTCAGGCCGGGAGAGCGCGACGATGTGGCGCAGCGCGTAGGGGCGCAGGGGTACGGGACGCTCCTCCGGACATCGCCGCGTGGGGCGCTGGCGGGGGCGCGCCGACGCGCCTCGGCGGCGCACCCGATCGTCGTGAGCGGCTCGTTCTATATGGTCGCTGAGATCCGCCGCCTCGTGGTATCCTAGCCCTCGCATGTCCGTAAACAGTCCCGAAATTGACCGAATCCTCGAAGAGCTCGAGCTGCCGGGTCAACACATACAGAAAATCATTCAGAGCGATTTCCGCAATCTCTATCTGCAGATATTTCGTCCGCCCCAGGCGTGGTGGCTCCGTATCTGTTTGGAAAACCCCTGGGTACGTCTGCACGCCACCTCTCGTCCGCCGCGGGCCAAACGCAGCCACCAACGGTTCGAAGACTTCCTCTGGGCTCGCGTAAAAGGAGGCCGGATCGCCGAGGCGGAACACGTGTTCCACGACCGCATCGTGCGACTCGCCGTGGATCGGAATGAGCAGCGCACATTGATCTACATTCGTCTGTGGGGCACCAGGGCAAATATTATCGTCACCGATCCGGACGGTACGATTCTCGATGCCTTCTTTCGCAAACCGGCGCAGGGGATCGAGACGGGGGGAACGTTTGTACCGAGCCCGCCGACATCGGAGGCGAAGCCCCGGTCTGTCCGGCCGGTGGATGAGAGGCGCACACTAAACGAGCAGATAGAGCAGGAGTATCGGGACCTGGAGATGGCCCGTGACCGGGAACGGCTGACGCAGCGGTGTCGGCGGGCGCTGGAAAAACAGGAGCGCCGCACCGCAACCCGTCTCTCGGAGATTGAGGCCGGCCGCGCCCAGCAGGGTGTTCAGAATCGCAATCGCCATTACGGGGACCTGATTCTGGCCAATATGCACGCCGTTGCTCCCGGTGCGCGCTGGATGGACGTCGAGGACTATCTGGACGAAAACCGGACTATCCGAATCGAGTTGGATCCTAAGGTGTCTCCCGCGGAGAACGCCCAGAACTATTACGAGCGGGCAAAGCGGGCCGAGGACTCGGCGGCGTATCTCGACAGCAGCGCCGCCGCGCTACGCACACAACTGGAGCGCATCCGCGCCACGTTGGCATCCCTGGAAACGTTGGAGCTCTCGGAGTTGCGGGAGCTCGCCGGCGAGCTGGAGCAACGGCAGAAGCAGGATCGAGGGCCCGCCTCACTCCCGGGCCTTGAGTTCGAGTCGCAGGGATTTCGTCTTCTGGTAGGACGAAACGCCCGGGAGAACGACCAACTGCTGCGGCGGGGAACCCGCGGAAACGACTGGTGGTTACACACGCGCGATTATCCCGGTGGCTACGTATTCATCCGGAATCGGGCCGGTAAGAGTATACCCCTCGAGGTGCTGTTGGATGCGGGCAACCTGGCGTTCCTCTTCAGTAAAGCCCGCGCAGCAGGAAAAGCTTGTTCCTACTATACCCAAGTGAAAA
>CAZNRF010000609.1:0-1582 GCA_964575075.1 uncultured Spirochaeta sp.
GGCGTGGTCAAACCTGGTCAATGCGCGCTCCGATGGCTACACCGTCACGGGCAATAACGTACTTCCTATCAGCGTCCAGCCCATAGTGAGGGACAACGCGGGGTTCACCACGGAACAACTGAAGCCGGTCTATCTCGTTCAAGCAACTCCGATCGACCTGGCGGTGGCGGCCGACAGTCCGTTGGACACCTTTGAGGAGCTCCTGGATCACGCCGAGTCTAACCCCGGTTCGATTACCGTAAGCGGTTCGGGCACTCATTCCGGTCACCATTTGGCGCTCCTGCAGATGCAGTATCTCACCGATACCGAGTTCACCTACATTCCCGCCACCGGTGCCGCTCCCTCGGTTGCGGCGTTCCTTGGCGGTCATACCGACGCGCTCCTGGCCAACTCCACCGATCTTCTCTCCCATAGCGGCGATATGAAAGTCCTGGCGATTGGGACGGAAGAGCGTTTTCAGGCACTTCCCGATGTTCCAACGTTCATCGAACAAGGGCTCGACATGACCGCCGGCATCGACCGGGGAGTGGCGGTTCCGCCGGAAACACCGGATGAGATCGTAGCTTCCTTGGAAGAGGCGTTCGCTCAGGTAAGTGCCAACGAAGAGTTCGTAACGGAGATGGAAGAGCTTGGATTCGTGATTCATTCCATTGGGGCGGCGGAGTTCGCGAGCTACCTCGATCGCAAGACGGAAGAGATCGGCACGGTGCTCCGCGAACTGGGAGAAATTTAACCTACCCCGATGGGCACTATGCTGACTCAGGCGCTGATGGGAGTTCTGGATCCCATCAGCCTCCTCTTGGTGGTTCTTGGTGTAAGCGCCGGCATTCTCGTCGGCGCGCTGCCGGGTCTCACCGCAACGATGGCGATCGCCTTGCTTGTACCGTTTACCTTCGGCATGTCGCCGATTCATGGACTGGTACTCTTGGGAGCGATCTACTCCGGAGCGATTTACGGTGGGTCGTTCTCTGCAATTCTCATCAACACCCCAGGAACGCCCTCGGCGATCGCCACCACCTTTGACGGCTTTCCTATGGCGCAGAAAGGGGAAGCGTACCGCGCAATCGTGACCGCCACACTCGCCTCAGTCTTTGGCGGTGTGGTTGGTGTTGCATTCCTGATCTTCCTTTCACCGCCGTTGGCGCGGGCCAGTTTGAGTTTTGGCCCACCCGAGTATTTCTGGCTGGCGGCCTTCGGGCTCACCATAATCGCCGCAGTATCGCCACGGTCCACGTTGAAGGGGCTGGTTGGTGGTGGTATCGGGCTCCTGATATCCACAATCGGTATTGCTCCGATCGAGGGATCGGTGCGGTATACCTTTGGCACTGTGGCGCTACAGAACGGCATCGCCTTGATTCCGGCGCTTATCGGTTTTTTCTGCATTCCGGAAGTGCTGCGCATGGTAGAAGAGAGCCACGAGTCGGGAGCCGTAATTCCTTACAAGCGACAGCGAAAGATGGTCACCCGAGTCTTCCATCGACTATTGCGGCACCCGTGGCGTATGCTACGCCCGTCCCTCCCGGGCACGTTTATCAGGACCCTTCACGGCGCCGGAGGCAACATCGCCGGGCGGGCGATTTAC
>CAZNRF010000610.1:0-1581 GCA_964575075.1 uncultured Spirochaeta sp.
AGAAGAAGGCGCCGGCGAACTGAGTCCGCTACCGATAGCAGGCGTGATCGGGGCAGGAGCCGCCACGTACCGGAGGCGATGGCGAAGACGCTTCGCGCCTGCGACCTGGTCCATCCGACCGTGCGAGTGCGCGGGGCAGGCACCCGAACCGTCGAAAATGATCAACCGCTTGTGACCACGGCGGATCGAGACGACTCGCTCGGTCTTCCTACCGGCTGTCCATCACTGTATGTTTCACTGTATGTTTGGTTCCATCTGCCAACCTCCCATAGATTCACGACAGGTGGTCCAGTTTCAGAGAGGAACGCTAGACGCCGGCGAAATACTCTGCCCTCCAGATGAGGAGCGAAAGCCGTGTTGCGGTGGGTCCGATCGCGATACCGCATACCTTGCCTTAGCTCGATCGTGTGCATCTGATGCGAAAATTTACCCCGCCGAGTGTACCAACCTCGAGTAATGGCCGCCGGCAGCAAGCAATTGCTGATGAGTACCTCGCTCAACCAGCCGACCGCCGTCAATCACCAGGATCTGTTGCGCATTGCGAATCGTCGAAAGGCGGTGGGCGATCACAAAGGAGGTGCGATTTCGGCTCAGTCGCACCATCGCCTCCTGGACGATCGCCTCCGTACTGGAATCGATGTAGGAGCTCGCCTCATCCAAAATCAGAATGTGGGGATCGCGCAACAACGCCCGGGCAAACGCGACCAGTTGGCGCTGTCCCAGGGAGAGCAAGCGCCCGCGCTCTCCAACTTGCGTATCGTAGCCATCGGGCAATGCCCGGATCAGACCGTCGATGCCCATCTCCTGTGCCACCGTACGGACGTCGTCCTCCGTGGCGCCGGGCGTACCGAGCTTGATGTTCTCACTCACCGTTCCTGAGAACACTCCGGCGTCTTGAGCTACCAGGGCGATGCTGCTCCGGTACCGCGCAAGCTCCCACTCGGAGAGCGGGGTACCGTCCACGGTAATCGTGCCTGCGGCGGGCTCATAAAATCGGCACAATAGATGTATAATCGTGGTCTTTCCCGAACCGGTTTCTCCTACCACCGCGTTCATACCGCCTGGAACCGCAGCAAAACTCACGCCATGAAGCACCGGCTCCTCCGGATTGTACGAGAACGACACCTCCTCAAGGCGGACGTCCGCCGGAGCCGATGGCTCCCGCATCTCCTGCGGGCGCGCGATCCACTCCGCCGGAGCCCCCGCCTCCACCGGCTCATCCATCATCGCAAAGATACGTTCCGCTGAGGCCATAGCACGACTCACCTGGTTGAGCATATTGCTGATCTTCTGCAGGGGCTGAAAGAAGCGGTTCACGTAGGAGAGAAACGCGACGATCACACCGATGGTAACGCTGCCGTAGGCCAGGAGGATTCCGCCGCCCACCAGTACAAGGGTCGTTCCGGTGAGGGCCAGCGTGGCAACGCTCTGCCAGAACCAGGCGTTCAACGGGTAGAATCGGCGCGTCTCCTCATAGTACTCGTCGTTAATCGCACGAAAGTTGGCGGTGTTCAGATCCTCCCGGGCAAACGCTCGGATTACCTTAATTCCGGAGATCGACTCGTTGAGAAACGCGTTCAC
>CAZNRF010000611.1:0-1577 GCA_964575075.1 uncultured Spirochaeta sp.
CCTTTGAAAAAGACAACTCCGCGGCGTTGGGATTTGGGTTCCGCTGCGGGTTTCTCGGCATGTTGCATCTGGAGGTTGTCCAAGAACGTCTGGAGCGGGAGTTCAATCTGAATCTGGTGATTACGGCCCCATCGGTGCAGTATCAGGTTGACCTTCACGACGGCCGGACGATCGCGGTAAACAGTCCATTAGAGTTTCCGGAGCTGGGTGACATCAAGGAGTCCCGGGAACCGTTCATCAAAGCATCAATCATTACCCCCGATACCTATCTCGGACCGATGCTGACCCTCTGCAACGATCGGCGAGGCATTCAAAAAGACATGATCTACCTCGACACATCCCGGGTGGAGGTGGTATTCGAGATGCCTCTCGCGGAAGTACTGTTCGATTTTTACGACAATCTGAAGTCTCTGTCCCGCGGGTACGCTTCGTTTGATTACGAGATGCTGGGCTACCATCCCGTAGACCTGGTACGGCTGGACATTCTTGTCAACGGGAAACCGGTAGACGCCCTGTCGATGCTGGTGTATCGCGGTAATGCCGAGTTTCGAGCGCGGGCGGCGTGCAAGCAGCTGCGAAATGAGATTCCCCGGCAGCAGTTCAAAATACCGCTGCAGGGCGCGATCGGAGCGAAGATTATCGCCCGTGAGACAATTCCCGCATTGCGGAAGGATGTCACGGCCAAGTGTTATGGCGGCGATATTTCGCGAAAGCGCAAGCTCTTGGAAAAACAGAAAGAGGGCAAGAAGCGCATGAAGATGGTGGGCAACGTGGAGTTACCGCAGTCGGCGTTTCTGTCAGTCCTCCGGGGAACCCCGGAAGAGTAGTGCTTCGATTCTTCGCCGATAGTCTCGTACCGACCTCAGAATGCGGAGCCGGTGGAGGCTCATCCATTGCGGCGAGAGGGTCATGAGCGGCCACTGAGGAAGATCTACCAGTACGAAGTCCAACCCGCTGTCCAGGATGGGCGGGTGTCCGTCGGTCTGTAAACGGTCTTCCTGGGCGCGTAGACGCCGGAGAAGCGCGTGAAGTGCCTCGGTTCGCGTTCCCGCTGATAGCTGTCTATCCCGGGTATTACGGCTCTGGTGGTGCGCTCTCGTGAACGGATCCTCCCCGGAGTTCCACCATTCAGAAACAGCTGATGCCGAGATCTCTTCGGCCCCAATATCGAGACCAAGCGCGGGAAGCTGAAGAACCCGGGCAGCCGCGCGGGATATCACATCTGCCGCGATATGGGCCTGGTCGGCGAGAATCGCATCTCCCCACGTCCGAGCGCCATCCCGGAGCAGTACTTCCCGCAGGGGACGAGCCGCCCCACGGTCATGGCCATCGCGGTGTCGTGTTCGGGAGATCGATTTTTTTAGCCATCGGTCGGTAGAGCTCAGGGATGCGTGACTCCGGGGCGGACGATACCAAAAGTCAACGCCGATGAGTAAAATCTGTGATATCCCGATGATCTCGGAGAGGATGTAGATCGCCGACGGCGCAACCGAGCCCACAGCAGGTACCACCGGAATCCCGTCGAAGAGGGGTTTCAGCTCCGGGTCGTCGAATAGGTCGATCTCGGAAAACCGGGA
>CAZNRF010000612.1:0-1575 GCA_964575075.1 uncultured Spirochaeta sp.
AGGAGGAGACGCAGTACTTCTTCGAGGATCATTCCACGCGCATCATGGACGACGATGTCGCGGGTCAGGCAAAATCCGCATAGAGGCCGATTTAGGGTCACGCTAATTCCCCAGGCAGAGGGTCGATAGGGTCACCCTAATTCCGCAGAGGTTCCCCGTGCGGGCCATCGGAATTCCCCAGCGCGATCGGTAGAGTTTTTGTCGGTGATATGGGGGAATCTCGGTCTCATGGGATATCGCAAGATCAATGGTGACCAGTTGTATGAGATCTTCCGCCGGGCAGCCGCCGACTACTCAGTCAGCAGCATTGCGGCGAACGCGCGGTGGGACCGAAAGACGATTCGCAAATACCTCTCGGCATTCTCCGAGCTCGGAATCATGCAAAACGAAGAGCTTCTGAGTAAGCCGGCGTTTCTCGAGGTGGCCGGGCATCTTATTGAGGAGAGCGGCTCTTTTGAATTCGGAGTGGGTTAGAAGACATGTGGATCCACGGTTTGGAAGTTGAGCTTTCCGGCGATCATGAACCGGCGACATGTCGATGCTCACCGCTTCCACCGCCAGAGGATCACCGCCGTGGGCGGCCATATCCGTCGCCAGAGGCTCAATGGCTCCCGCTTCGCGTGTTTCGGCGACGAAGATCACCGCACGTCGCTCAGCGTCAAAGGCGATCGTCACGTACTGATGCCCGCGGGCTCCAGAGGTCTCGTCAATCGTCAGCCGGCGCACCTGCGAGAGATCCGCTTTCTCCAGTGCCGGTTCCACGTAGCGCTCGGCGATCGCCGCAACCCGGTGCCGGCTCTCACCGACCAGCCGTACCGATCCGCCAGGCAGCTTCACCCGCGGTACTCGCACCTCCAGAAAACAATCATACTGAAAGAAGTTCAGATGCCGATAACGCTTGATCTGTGTGCAAAGCCCTTCGTTTCTCGCCCACCAACGGGCGATGACGGGGAGAATCGGCAAGAACAACGCTTCGAGTATTTTCGGTGTGCACAAGATTCCCACCGACACGCCCATCCGCAATCTACTCGACCCCGTTTCCGCCGAGCTGCTGTTTCCGGTGTTCGATGAGATTTTCGCATTTCTCTTCGAGCAGGGTATGACCACGGGCGCTCGTTCTCCCATCACGGCGTCTCCACTGGGGTGAGCAGGGAACACATGCAACTTCCCCCCGGTCCCGGTTCACCCTACGAACCGTCTTATCGCCGTGCTGCCGCATCGTTGCCAACCCTGATCTCCTCAGTCGCGCCTTGCTTTTTCCAACAACTACCACCGATTCGCCTACATTTCGAATTGCTGACTTATATCGATATTTCTTGACCGAATTACCGTGCTCTGGTAGACTGGCCGTGTCCGTTGCTGAAGCGTGGCCCGCGGGGGTAGCGGCCCCCGGAGGGTAGCGCTCGGGCAGGGACGCAGCAATCACACACTGTTCCGGAGGACACGGTCTGACGGAAGGGGGAATCATGACTTCCACGTTCACATCCGACATCATCCGACCGGATGAAATCGAGCGCTATCTCGAGGGCGGGGCCGATTTCATTGATGAAGAGCTCATTCACCGAACGCTTGCCG
>CAZNRF010000613.1:0-1562 GCA_964575075.1 uncultured Spirochaeta sp.
GTTCGGCGTGTTTTTCGATACCGCATTGGTCCGCGATCTCCGGGGCACGTTCTCAGACTCCACCGGCTTTGACAGCCAGCGGGATCTCCGCTTCGGCAGTGGCATCGAAGTGATCGGCTTTCCGCTGTTTGCCCGCAGCCTCTACGTGCGCGGCTCCCTGGGATTCGATCTTCGGGAGATCGCCGACGGCACCGCGCCGTTGGATAGCGACGCCCGGGAGATCTTTATCGGGCTCGGACACCACTACTGATGCCGGGTCACCGCTGAGCTAAGGCGATAGCTGTCCAGGCCGAGGTTGCGACAGATCTGCATGGTGGCGCTGCTGTTGTTGAGGGTATAGAGGTGCACGCCGGGAACGTCGGCGTTGAGGAGCTCCGCCACCTGAGCGGTGGCCCAATGGGTGCCCACGCGGCGCACTCCATCATCGTCTCGCGTTCGGGATAGGGCGCTGAGCAAGGGTGCCGGAAAGCGCGGCCCCGCGGCGACGTCCGCCTTCTTCACCATGCCGCCACGATCGGTAATCGGCCGTATTCCAGGCACCACCTGCATGTTCACCCCCGCCAGCCGGAGACGATCCACATAGTCAAAGTAGTCGCGATTATCAAAAAAGAGCTGCGTCACCAGGTAATCGGCGCCGGCAGCAACCTTATCCGCCATGTGACGAATCTCGAGGAGTCGGTTGGGCGTTGCGGGATGACCCTCGGGAAACGCCGCCGCGCCGATGGAAAAGTGGGGATACCCGCGCCGGATATGCCGAATCAGATCACCGGCGTAAGGAAAATCGGGACTGCCCTGACCGTCGGGGCCCAGCCGGTCCGCCAGCGCCGCTTGAAGTTCCGGTTTCATCGGGGGGTCTCCCCGTAGCGCCAGAATGTTGTGCACGCCGGCACGATCGTACTCCGCCAGGATCGCATCAATCTCCTCCCGAGAGGAGCCCACGCAGGTGAGATGCGCCACGACGGTCAGCCCAAACTCATCCTGAATGCGAGTTACCAGGTGGTGCGTTTGCTCCCGGGTGGAGCCGCCGGCGCCGTAGGTCACGCTCACATACGCCGGCTCCAGCGGGAGGAGCTCATCCCCAATGGTGCGAAAGAGCTTCTCCCACCCCTTTTCCGTCTTGGGCGGGAAAAACTCAAAGCTGAATACCGTCTCTCCGGCGGCCAGCATATCGGCCACCCGTCGGATCGTTCGGCTCATCCCACCGCCTTCTGCAATTCCGCGACGCGGTCGGTACGCTCCCAGCTGAACTCGCTCCGTCCAAAGTGGCCATAGGCCGCGGTGGTGTTGTAGATCGGTGTCAAGAGATCAAGCGTTTGCACGATGCCCCGGGGGCTGAGATCAAAGGTCTTCTCCACCGCCGCAGCGATCTGGTCTTCAGAAACGCGGGCGGTACCAAAGGTTTCCACCATGACGCTCACCGGGAACGGTACTCCGATGGCATACGCCAACTGCACCTCCGCGCGCTCCGCCAGTTCCGCGGCGACGATGTTCTTGGCCACATAGCGCGCCATATAGGCGGCGCTGCGGTCTACTTTGCTCGGATCCTTACCGCTGAACGCGCC
>CAZNRF010000614.1:0-1550 GCA_964575075.1 uncultured Spirochaeta sp.
CGGTTGGGCCCGGAGCGCTCGGTAATCCACGGCTCCCCACTCCACAACTGCACCTCATGCGGGAAGAGGCTATCGTTGCGGGTGGTGTTGATGACGTAGTTCAGGGAAGTAATCGACGGGAACTCCCGACGGATCGCCGTCATGAGCTCCTCCACCGCCGGCGGATTCTCTTCACCGAACATAATAATCACCATCGTCTCACCGGTGAGGGAGGTACGGATCATCATCACCCGCAGCAAGCCGGTATGCGCTCGGGCATCGTAGAAGCTCCAGCCGCGACTGAAGGCGAACTCCCGGACAAATTTTCGGATCGATTCCGACGGTTCCGGTTGCAGGTGACACTCCTGCAGGTCCAGCACCCGATCAAACCGCCCGGCCACGTGGAAGCCCAGGCCGCGCCGGTCGGTGATTTCGTCGGCCTCGGCGATTTCCGTTTCCGAGAGCCAGCGCTGGGCGCCGAAGGAGAACTCAAGTTTGTTGCGATACTGCCGCTCCCGGGGCGCTGCCAGCACCGGCGGCACCTCCGGAAGCTCGTCACACTCCGCCTCAGCGAAGGCCGCCGCCACCATGGCGTGTTTCACATCGAGCTGCACGGCGTATTCGATCTCCTGGACCGTACATCCGCCGCAATCGGCGAAGTGCCGGCAGAACGGTTCTTGCCGGGGGACCCCCGCAGTATGCAGTGAGCGAATCTCGCCGAGGTACGCCCCGGACTTGCGGCGCCGCACCTGGACATCCACCACATCTCCGGGATACGCGCCGGTCACCACCACCGGTCGCTCCGTGCCGTCCCCGGCGATCGCCTTCCCTCGCCCTCGGCCGCGACTATCGAGACGGGTGATCTCCACCCCGTTGAGTTCTTTCTTCATCGTCGGCCCTTGTACCGCCTGCCGGGTACTATGTCAATGAATACGGAGAAACCGATCCAATGAGGTCTCGGGCGATAGTGATGCAACGTGGAGGCCCTACAGTTCGATCACAAAGCGTACTCCGTAACCGAGCAACCACGCAGGACTCGCTTCATCTGGGCGCTGCTCGGAGTCCTCAGTCATAAATCCGTCGAGATACAACTCAACCCTGCTTGGCCCGCGTCCAAGGCGGATGCCGATCTGTGTTGCACCATCGACGGCCCATTCGCCGGTGCGCAAGAGGATAATATCCGGCGTAACCACGGCGAACGCCGCCACTGACCGCCCGAGGTGGTATTGCAGTTCCAGCGCTCCGTGCACGGTGTAGCGGGCGCGGGGGTCCGGTATGCTCGGGGCGCCCCAAAACTCGTAGAGTTCACTCCAGCCCAGTCGGACCATTCCATCGACGGTCATCCCGGGGAGTGAGTCGAACGCCAGACTCTGGACGGCCACGCCGATTCGAATCAGATCGGCTGCGGGCTCGCTGAATCCCCCACGGAGCGGATGGTAACTCCGGCGCGAGTATTCAGCGAGCGCGCTGACCCGCGTCCGCGCCGACGCAACGGGGAAGTCCCAGGACCATACAATGCCGTACTCGTACTGGATCGCGTTCATCATCCACTGGGCAGCCTCCGCCCCGGG
>CAZNRF010000615.1:0-1537 GCA_964575075.1 uncultured Spirochaeta sp.
GGGCCGACGGCGTTATGCGGGAGATCATGGCGGCCCACGGACTCCACCACCAAGCGGGGCTGGAAATGCTTCAGGAAGCGCAGGCCGTGGGATTCGCCATCTTCGGATTCGCCCTCTCCACCGCGGAAGTGGAGAGCTTCTGCGGAATCGGCGTGGACGGCCTCATTCTCAATGTGGGGCTCACCCGGGCAGTAACCGACTCCCTGGAGAAGAAGAACGAAATCTCGACCGCAATCGCCACCGTCCGGGACATGTGGCAGGTGGTGACCCGGCACACCATCCCGCCGCTGAGTTTTCTCTTTGGCGGGTCCATCACGCAACCGATAGACTTGGAGGGGATCCTGCGGGAAGTCCCGGTCCACGGATACGCCGGAGGATCCGCCTTTGAACGCATTCCCGTCACCGCCATCGTCGATTCCACCGTTCGCCGCTTGAAGAGCGTACCCCGTCCCACCACCGCGACCGCCCCCGAAACGGGAGCTTCCGGGAGTTCCCGCGCGCCCCTGGTAGGGGACTCCCGCCAGATACGCCGTGTCCAGGAATTGATCACCCGCACCTCCCCGCACGACGTAAACATCTGCATCCCCGGTGAAACGGGAACCGGCAAGGAGCTCGTTGCCCCTCCGGTACACCACCGCAGCCCTCGCGCGGACATGCCGTTTATTACGATGAACTGTGGGGCGATTCCCGACACCCTCGTGGAAAGCGAGTTCTTCGGGTATGAGAAGGGAGCGTTCACCGGCGCACACGACCGGCGGAAGGGAAAGTTCGAACTGGCGAATCATGGAGTGCTCTTTCTCGATGAGATCGGCGACCTGAGCCCTCACGGGCAAGTGGCGCTCCTGCGCGTCCTCCAGCAGGGTGAGGTCTTTCGCGTGGGCGGCCAGAAAGCGACCCGCGTTGATGTACGCATTATCGCCGCCACCAATCGGGACTTACGGCGGGATGTGGCGGAAGGACGTTTCCGCTCCGACCTGTTCTATCGTCTCACCACCATGATTATCGAAACCCCACCCCTACGCGAACGCCCCGAGGATATTCCCCACCTAGCGGACCACCTCTTGAGATTGCTCGCCTCCCGGCTGAATCGCAGAATCGTGGGGATTACGGAGGCGTTCCTGGAGCGGTTGGTGCACTATCACTGGCCCGGCAACGTCCGGGAGCTGGAGCACATCCTCACGCGGGCGGCGATACTAGAAGACACCGCGGTACTGGAAGGCTCATCCGTCACCTTGGGCGACCCCCACGACGAGTCCATTGGCGATCCATCTCCTCCGGCGAAAGTAGCCCCAATCGATCCCGGCGAGCGCCGCCGCCGCGTACGGGAAGAGATTGATCGTTGCGGAGGCAATAAAAGTCGCGCGGCCCGCCGCCTGGGAGTGAGCCGGAAGACGCTGTACCAGTGGCTCCGCGCATAAGCACAAACGATATTTGAGGCCCGCATGGTCAGTGACATATCGTTGATGTGTGGTACCCTCTGCCATATATGGCGATAAAGATAGAGACAGAGATTCTGGAATCGCTCCTCACGATGGCT
>CAZNRF010000616.1:0-1527 GCA_964575075.1 uncultured Spirochaeta sp.
ACTGTTTCGCTACCCCCTGGCTGCAGCAGCCGGCCCTGCTGGGAGCGGATATCGTTACTCATTCGGCGACGAAATTCATGGATGGCCAAGGACGAGTCCTGGGAGGGGCGATCCTCGGCCCCACTGACCGGATCGCAGAACTGCGATTCTTCGCCCGACAGACCGGCCCTGCCCTGTCGCCGTTTAACGCCTGGGTTCTCTCAAAGAGCGTGGAAACGCTCTCCCTGCGTATGGATCGCCACTGCGAGAACGCCCTGAACGTGGCTACCCACCTCTCCGGGCATCCCCAGGTGGCAGCTACGCGGTATCCCTTTCTCGAATCTCATCCGCAGTACGAGCTCGCGCGGCGGCAGATGCGCCATGGAGGCGGACTGGTCACGATCGATGTAAACGGCGGGGAGAGTGGGGCCATGCGGTTTATTAACGCCCTCAAAATGATCAGTCGGTCATCTAATTTGGGTGACTCCCGGTCGATCGCAACGCACCCCCGTACCACCACCCATTCCAAGCTGACCGAAGAGGCCCGAAGAGAGCTGGGCATTCTACCGGGAACGGTGCGGTTGGCGATCGGCTTGGAGAATGTCGAGGATATTATGAGCGATATTGACCAGGCATTGTTCGAGATTGGCGACGCCACTCGCGGCGAGCACGGGTAACGCGATGTTTTCTCTTTCATCGAAGGCGATCTACGGCGTCACCGCTCTTGTAGAGCTGGCGCACCATTTCCGGTCCGGCCCGGTCCAGATCCGGGATATTGCGAGCCGACATGAGATTCCCCAACACTACTTGGAACAGATTCTCAGCGCGCTGAAACGCACGGGCATCGTACGAAGCTATCGCGGTGCTCGGGGCGGATACGAGCTTACGCGCCACCCGGACACGATCTCACTGCTCGATATCATGACCGAGTTGGAGGGCCCCCTCGTGGTTGCGACCCACCAGCAGGGACGGGAGCCGCTGGCCGTATTCTGGGACGGACTACAAGAGCACATCCGAGAGTTTCTGACGCAATCCCTGGGCGATCTCATACGACTACAGACCGCCGGCAATAGCGATGCCGACTATATGATATAAAAAAAGGCGGACCATCAGGCCCGCCTCTCTCTGCCGGAAATCACATCCCGGATTCATCATCCGGAACGCTGTTTCCCGCGTCTACTACCAGCGGTTGTTGTATCCGCCGCCACCACCACCGCTCCGACGATTGTCGGTGCGAGGCTTGGCTTCATTTACCTTCAGCTGACGACCATCAAGGTCCTGTCCGTCGAGACCGCTCTGGGCGGCCTGCGCGCCGGCTTCATCAGCCATCTCAACGAAGCCGAAGCCCCGAGAACGGCCGGTGTCACGGTCGGTGACGATGCTGGCGGAAATGACCTCGCCGTGCTGTGCGAAATGGTCGCGGAGGTCAAGCTCCTGTGTCTGAAAGCTCAAATTACCTACGTAAAGTTTTGTACCCATGGAATGCTCCTTCTGCTTTGGGCGAAAAAAATAGTTAACCGTGGTCCGAAATGCTTTTACTATCTTTAT